>JALYSK010000033.1 GCA_030854805.1 Chloroflexota bacterium
GGTCATTGGTGCGCGCTCGGCTGACCCTCAGCCGCCGAGGAGATAGGTGAAGCCGTAGGGCTCAACAGGCACCGCGAGCCTGCCATTCCCGCGCACCGTCTCGACCAGATGACCGCCGGAGTCGTAGGCGTAGGCCGTTATGTCGTCACCTCCAGTGTCGACCGTCGCCAGCCGCCGTTGCGTCGCCCAGCTGCGCAGCAGGCCCTGGCTTCCGCCCGTGCCGGCGAGCATCAGGCGTTCGACCTCGGGCTGCAGCAGCAGGGCATCGAGCCGCACGGGACGGCCGTCGCCGACGTAGGCGGACTCGATTGCCACCGATGCGGACGGGAGCACTTGATCCGAGCCGACGTTGCCGATGTCGAGGTAGCCGGAGGTCGGCGAGACGCCGGGGAGGCCGGAGCCACCGTGCCAAACGGTGCCCAACCGCACGTTGTTGAGGCGATGGTCCGTCCCGATCGATTGGAGCGGAGCCTCCTGCCGATCGAAGACGGGAAGCAGCCGGTAGCGACCCGCCTCCGGCAAGGTGGTCGCCAGCGTCACCTTGCCCCCACGGAGCAGCTCGACGTACTTCCCGCCGCTCCATAGGCTCTCGCCGGTCCAGGCGCTCGCCGGCGTCACGACCTGCGCCCTGCCGCGCAGCGTTCCCATCTCGGCCTCGAGCAAGGTCCAGCTCAGTTGCCCGACCCTGGCATTGCGCGACCTTGCGGCAGCTGCCACGTCAGGGCGCGCGTCGAGGGCCAGCATCGACAGGAGCCCGTGGATGGTGCTCTCGGCCCCGCTGTTGTGGTTGACCCGCCCGTCCGCCTCCAGCCCATCGAAGGTGCGGCCCGTCGCCGGGTCGTACATCTGCACGCCGGACCGGTTGTTGCCGAAGTACCAGGCCGCCTGGATGGCGGCCAGCTTGCGGAACGCGTCGAGACCGCTGGCGTCGGCCGTGCGCACCAGGTTCTGCAGCGTCGCATCTGCGCCATAGGCGATCTGCGCGCGCTCGGCCGGCGCGGGCAGCCAGCCCTGCTCGGCGCCGCCCTGCGCCAGCAGATGAGGCGTGAAGCTGGCCACCTCGGAGATGGAGGTCGTCACGAAGCGCTGCTCGCCGGGGACCGAACCTGCCGTGGCCAGGGCACCGGCCATCTGGTCGCCCCAGGCATGCCAGACCGATCGTGAGCCGGCCCACGGCAGGATCGCCCCGAACGGCCAGGTCGACGAATCGGCGGAGAGGCGCATCTGCACCAGGCCGTCGGCCAGGCGCTCCAGGTCGCGGCGAGCACGGGCGTCGCGAGGCTGGGCACGGACGTACGCCGACAGCCCATAGACCGCCTCTGAGCTGGCATCGGCGCCATCGACGATCAGCCAGGCCGGAACCTGCGCTCCGTCGAGAACCCGGTACGACCCATACCGGACCAGCACCTGGCGATCCAGTGCGTCCAGGGCCAGGTTCAAGCGGTCGCGCAGGAACGCGGCGAAGGTCGGGTCGGCAGCGCGGAAGGCTTCGTAGCCTTCGCCCAGGGCCCAGATGCCGCGCGCGAGCCAGTACGACGGGCCCGAGTCGGATGGGTGGGGGTTCTCCTCCGGGATGGCGCTCCGATTGAGCTCCCCGTTCGGCTGCATCCAGAGCACGAAGTTGCCCTTGCGCGCGTCGTCGCTCACCGTCTGCATGTAGGTCACGGCGCGAAGCAAGCCATAGGCGGCATCGCGGCTGTGTGCGTCACCAAACAAGCGCCAGTGGCGAAGATAAGCCACGGACGCCCTCGTGAGATCGTCGGTGTTGAAGGCGCCCTGGCCGTACGTGTTCGTCGCAGGGTCGTAGGTACCACCGCCGAGGCGGCGGTAGCCCCCGGTGCCGTCCGGCTCAGCGTAGGTCCACAGGACCCGCAGGCTCGGCTCTTGGGCGAGGCGATACGTGGTATGGCCGGCCTGCGACGGTGGGGTGACGCTGTCGCCAAGGAAGTCGAGATGGGCCAAATTGGTGAGTGGCGCCCGTGCTGCCAGCGCGGACCCAGCCGAGGCCAGGCCAACAAGCAGCGAGAATGCGACAGCCGCCGCCAAAGTGGCCGATGGCCGCGTGCGGGTTCGATTGTTCACTGATCTGGTGGTCATGCGAAGCTCCTCAGCTGTAGATGTTCAGGCTCCCGGGTGCGACCCTCGTCGGCAGCTTCCTGCGCGGCGATGGCCGTGGCCAGGCTTTCGTAGACGTCCGTAATGCCGACCGCCGGCGACCGTCCGCTGCGCACCGCCTCAACGAGGTCCGCGATGCCGGCCCGAACGCTCTCGCGGTAGACGGGCAACTTCGCATCTTCCCCGCCAAGCGTGGCCCCCAGGCGAAGGTGGTGAGTCACCCGGGGTTCGTCGTCGCGCGCGAGCCACACCCCGGCCTCAGCGACGTTGGTGACGTGGAGGTCGATCGCCTCGTGCCCGGAAGGTCGCACGTGCGGGACGGCCAGGGCCGCGGCGGAGTCGGCCAGCAGCCCGCCGAGCAGCGCGGAGCCCTCTGCATCGGTCCAGACCTCAAGCTCGAGCTCGACCGGGATCCAGCCGCGCAGCGAACCATGCGCGAAGCCCCAGTCGAGGAGGACGGTCTGGTATTGCGCCCCGTCCGGGTGGGTGAAGGCATGAAAATAGCTTGCGGTGCCGCCGCCGGGATGCACCGCGCTGGCGATCACCGTATCGACCGGATTCGCATGGCGTTCCACCTGGAGCGCCTGGACGATGAGCGGTTGGCTGCCGAACAGCCAGGCGGCGGCGTCAAAGAAGTGGACGCCGTGCTCGACGAAGATGCCGCCGCTGACGCGGCGGTCCCAGAACCAGCTGCCCGCCGGCTCATCGGCGGCCAGGTTCTCGAGCGCGAAGCGCTTCAGCGGCCCGAGCAGCGCGGCACTGTCCGAGCGTCGCAGCGCCTGGAGCCGACGCACCAACCAGTAGAGCGGGTTCCAACGCATGACATAGTCCACGGTGAGCCGCCGGCCGAGGCGCTCCGACGTATCGACTGCGGCGCTCGCCGCGCTGAGATCGGTAGCGAGCGGCTTCTCGCAGAACACGTGCTTTCCGGCCTCCGCGGCCGCGCGCGCCATGGGTCCGTGCGCCACCGGCGGCGTGGCGATGATCACGACGTCAACCGCGGGGTCGGCCAGCAGCGCGTCAAGATCGGGCACTGCCCGAGCCCCGTGGGCGGCGGCCACGCGCGCAGCACGGTCGGGGTCGACATCGGTGACGGCCACCGTGATGGTGCTGGGCAGATCGGCCGCCGCCGCGAGGCAGAAGGTACCGAAGCGCCCGCAGCCGACCAGCCCCAGCCCGAGCGGGGGTGTCAGCGGACCGCTCATGGTTGCGGCCCGGTCCGGCGCAGGAGGGCGACCCCGATCCGCAGGTCGGCCATGCCGTAGTAGACGTGGTAGGAGGACGACGCGCCCTCGTCCAGCGGCTCGATGGCCGTCGGGAAGACAACGTTCGGCACCGTCCCGGTCAGCTCGTCGGCGAGCTCCGGCTCGAGAAGCGGATCGGCGGAGCGAGCCACGACACGGGTTACGGCGCGCGCGTCGAGGATGAGCGCCCCCGCGGCGTAGTGCACATCGGCCTGAGGCTGCAGGTCCCGGGAGAGCGTGCCGTCGACCCCGTGATAGAGGACCAGCCAGCCCTCGGCGATGCGGACCGGCGGCGGGCCGGCGCCAATCTTCAGGGCCTCCCAGGGGCGCTCCGGAAGCGCGACCGGGCGGTGCCCATCCAAGCGCGTTAGGGCTCGCAGGTCGGCTTCGACCGCAGCCGCGGCGACAAAGCTGACCCAGATCCCCGGGCGCGGATCTGCGAGGCCGGCGGGCAGCGGCTCGTCCTCGCCGGGTCGGGCAAGGGAGAGATCCCACATGGGCCGGTGAAGCATGGCGTACGCAGGGCTTCCGGTCGGGTCCGCGACCGGCTCCGGGAAGATGACCGCATCCTTGTTGGGGTACAGATTGAGGTCGGTCGCCAGCCCCGGATCATATGCAAACGAGACTGGCCCGAGCCGCTCCCAGTGCTCGAGGTCGGCCGATGTCGCCAGGCCGATGCGCGGGCCGAGCGGACCGAAGGCGGTGTAGGTCATGATCCAGCGGCTGAGCCGCGGCAGGTAGGTGATCCGCGGGTCCTCCACGCCACCGCCACCGACGTGGAGCTCCCAGGCCTCCTCGGGCTCGAGAACGACCCCGCGGCGCTCGACGTCGACGGGGATCCCCGCCGCATTGAAGATGACCCGCGCGCGCCCGATGCGCGAGTAGTTTCCGTCAGCCACCATGCGCGGAAAGAGGAAGACCTCCCCGCCGCCGCGCGCGGTGGCGGGGTTGAGCACACCGCACGCCTCGGTCGGCTCGCCGGCGAGCGGTGACATGACGACCCCAAGCCGCTCCAGGCTGAAGGGGATCGCGCCGACGGACGGCGCATCGGTTCGATCGGTCGCGGTCATCCCGCCGCGACAGCCGGCGGCTGGCTCATCCTTTCACGCCCGAACCGAGGTTCGACTCGATGAACTGGCGCTGGAAGACCACGAAGATGATGACGGCCGGGATGGCGAGCACGACGGCACCGGCCAGGATCGAGCCGAACGGGTTGGCGGCGCGCGCGGCCACCGTCGAGATGTAGTTGGCCAGCGCCACGGCGAGCGGCTGCAGATCGTGCTGCTTGGTGATCAGGAAGGGCCACAGGAACTCATTCCAGGGGCCGATGAAGGTGACGATCATGGCGGTGATGATTGCCGGCCGCGCCAGCGGCATGGCGATCCGGCGCAGGATCGTGAGCTCGGAGGCGCCGTCGATGCGGGCCGACTCGAACAGCTCGGGGGGCAGCGACAGGAAGAACTGGCGGAAGATGAAGACCGCCGTGGCGTTCACCGCGAAGGGCAGGATCATCCCCAGGTAGTTGTCCGCCAGGCCATAGGTGCGCACGATCAGGACGTAGAGCGGAATCATGAACAGCTGGAACGGCAGCACCAGGATCAGTAGCATCGAGTTGAAGACCACGTTGCGCCCACGGAAATCGAGGCGTGCCAGGGCGTAGCCGGCCAATATGCCCATGACGAAGGTCCCCAGCAGGACTCCGCCGGTAAAGATCCCCGAGTTGATCAGCGTGCGGACCAGGTCGACCTGGGCGTTGATGTCAGAGAAGTTGGCGAGGGTCAGGTTGGCAGGGTTCGGGAAGGCGCCCGAGATGTCGGGATTCGGCTCGCGCTGGAGCGCCCCAACCACCATGTAGTAGAACGGAAACAGGAATATGACGGCGCCGAACACCAGCACGGCCACGCCCGCTACCCGCCCCCCGGACATGCGCTCGGCGGGGTCTCGGCGGGCCCGTGGCGATGTGCGCTCGGTCGCGACAGAGGTGGCCATGGCTACTCCCTTTCGAGCACGAAGCGATTGATTGCCGAGATGGCCATCACCCCGATCGCAAGGACGACTCCGATCGCGGCGGCATAGCCCGCGTGTCCCTGCTCGATCCCCTGGCGGTACATGAGCAGCACCGGCGACATCGAGGCCCCGCTTGGGCCGCCACCGCCGGTGAGCAGGTACGGCTCGGTGAAGAGGTTGGCCCCAATGATGGTGGCCAGGATGACGACCAGGGTGGTCGCCGGTCGCACCTCAGCCACCGTGATCGCGAGGAAGCGCCGGACGACGCCGGCGCCGTCGACCTCGGCCGCCTCGTAGAGCTCACGCGGGATGTTCTGCAGCGCAGCCAGGTAGATGAGCACGTAGAAGCCGAGCTGCTTCCAGGTCACGGTGAGGGCGATCACCGGCATCGCCCAGAACTCATTGACGAGCCACGAAGGCTTGGGCGACAGCGGGCCGAGCAACCCATTCAGGAGCCCGCTGCCGGAGAAGAGCCACAGCCAGACACCAATAACGGCAACGCTGGCGGTCACGTAGGGGATGTAGTAGCTGGTGCGGAAGAAGGTCCGGAACGGTAGCTTGGCATTGAGCGCCGAGGCCAGCACCAGCGAGAGCACCACCGTCAACGGAACGTTGATGATGATGAACTCCGCCACGTTGAGGATCGCGCGCTGGAAGACCGGGTCACCCAGGATCTGCGCGTAATTGCCCAGCCCGACGAACGGGCGCTCCACAACGGCTCCCGGCGCCGCGAAGAAGTAATCGAAGAACGAGATATAGAGGGCCAGCAGGAGCGGATACGCGAACAAGGCCGCCAGAAAGAGGACGTAGGGGGCGATGAACGCGTAGCCAATCGGGTCACGCCCGATCAGCCTGCGCATCCGCCCCCGTCGTCCGGCGCCGACGACCGCCATCCCGTCAGCTCCCGCTGACGAGCGTCTTGATCTTGTCGGCCGCCTCCTTGAAGGCTGTGTCGATCGGCTTCTTGCCGAAGATCACCGACTCACTGTAAGCGGTTCGGAAGGTCTGCCACATCTCGACCGAGTTCGGCACGATGGGCACCTCGACGGTGCGGCTGGCCGCATCGGCGAAGAGCTGGTACTCGGGGTGCTTCTGGAAGTAATCCGGATAGGCGCCCACCACATCGGTGCGCATCGGCATCTGGCCGGTCAGCGTGAGCAACTGCCCGTCATTGTCCTTGCTTGTCGCGAACTTCAAGAACTCCCAGGCGGTGCCGCGGTTCTTGCAGCTGGTGTACATCGCGGAAGACTTCTCGTCGCTGAAGGTATGGACATCCTTCGGATCCATGCCGTCCTTGGTCGGCACCGGCACGGCACCCCACTCGACCTTGCCGCCGTAGACGGCGATGGCCCATGGTCCGACAATCGCCATGGCCGCCTTCTGATCGCCGAAGGAATCGCCCTTGAACGCCTCATTCGGTGCAAGCTTCGCGTCGTACAGGCTCTTCCAGAAGTTGGCCACCGCCAGCCCCTCGGGGCTGGTGAACTGTGGCTCGCCGCCTTCGACCAGCTGCTTACCGCCGCTCTGTGCGATGAACAGCGGATAGAAGTCGAACCAAGGCTGGAAGAACTCGGCGGTCGGCGAGGGCCAGATCGCCGCCTGCACGCCGCCCTTAGCGACGAGGGTTTTAGCGGTCGCCAGAAATTCGTCGTAAGTCTTGAGCGGCGGGTTGTCCGTCGGAAGCCCGGCCTTGGCGAAGACCTTCTTGTTGTAGAAGATCATCACCGGGTTCGTCTTCCACGGCATCTGGTAGAACTTGCCATCGGTGAACTTGTACTGGTCGGCCCGGTCGCCGGTGCGGTCCTTTATATAGCTGGCCCCGTCGGCGAAGTCGTCGAGTGCCACCAGGCCGCCGGCCTTCTGGAACTGCGGCACCGCTGCCGGCGCCGTGTTGAAGATCAGGCACGGCGTGTTGCCGGCGGTGATCGAAGCGCCGATGACCTCCTCGGAGCTCTTGCTGGCGGGAATCTCCTCGCCGGTGACCTGCTCGGCGGGATGGTCCTTGTTCCAGGCTGTCACGACCGCCTTGCCCCAGGCGACCTCCTCCTTGTTGTTCGAATACCAGATCTTGATGGCGCCTTTCGCGGCGGCGGCGCTGCTGGCGGGCGCGCCACTCCCGCCGCTGGTGCACGCCGCGAGGAGCAGGACCAGAACTGTTGCCGTGCTGCCAAGACGAAGCCCGGTGCGAGACATGTGCATACCTCTCCTCTATTCGACCGCTGTTCAGTGGGCTCGTGGCGCGCTCGTCGAGGAGCGCTCGACGAAGGTCACCGGTGCGAGCGTGAGCGTAGGCAGGGCCTCGCCCTCCACCAAGGCCACCAGGCTCCGCGCGGCCGCGCGGCCCCAGTCGGTGGCGTCCTGGCGCACGGTCGTGAGCGCCGGACGCACGTGAGCGGCGAGCGGGATGTCGTCGACGCCGACGACCGAGAGCTGATCGGGGAGTTGCAGGCCGGCCTCGACCGCCGCCGACATGCCGGCGATGGCCATCAGGTCGTTGGCGTAGACAATCGCGGTGGGCTGCGGCCTGCATTCCAGAAGCTGCCTGGTCGCCGCCGCGCCCCCCTGCCCAGTAAAGTCGCCCGCGACGTGCAGGTCCGGCTCCAGCCCATGGGCACGCAGCTCGTCCTCCCAGGCGCGGCGCCGTGCAACTGTGTGGACGTAGCCCGGCGCGCCATCCACGTGGGCGATGCGCCGATGACCAAGAGCGATGAGGTGGCGCACCGCCTGGCGGACACCTTCGCGATCGCCCGTATCCAGCCAGGGGAACGGACAGCCAGAAGGCGGGCGACCGACCGCCACGGCCGGCAGGTCCAGCTCGGTGAGCCAGACGAAGCGCGGGTCGTCAATGCGCAGATCGGTCAGTAGGACACCGTCGACGCGGCCCTCATGTGCCAGCCGCCGGTAGCATGCAGCCTCCCTCTCCGGGTCTTCGTCGACCACTTGCAGGACCAGCGCGAGACCGCGGCTCGCGAGGATCGATTCGACGCCCGCAATAAATGCAGCGAAGAACGGGTCAGCGGCCAGCAACTCGGGTGGCCGCGAGATGACGAGCCCGAACGCGAAGGAGCGCGAGGCCAAGAGGGCACGGGCGCGCAGGCTCGGCCGCCAGCTCAGGGTCCGGGCTGCCTCGCTGATCCTCGCCCGGGTCGCGTCGGCAACACCCGCTTGGCCGTTCAGCGCGACCGAGACTGCGCCTTTCGAGACGCCGGCCAGACGTGCGACGTCCTCGATGGTCGGCCGCCGCCGGCCTGGAGTCGAGCCCAAATCTCCACCTCCGCGACGGGCGCGAGTCCGCCTGCGGTCTGAAGCATGGCTGGCACTAAATGGTTTTAGAAATTGATCATGCACTTCCTTGTCAAGACCAGACATCCGGTGGGGTGCCGCCGCGACCGCGTCCTCGATGGCGCCATCCGCCCCTCGTCGGGTCGAGCGCCACGCGGCCCAGGTTTGCCGATCGAACGACTGGTCTCGGACCGTCAGACCTCTTCGGAGCCCTCGATCAGCGCCGACCGCTTCTCACGCCACTGGCCGTATGCCTGCTCGAGCGTCCGGGGCAGGCCCTCGTACCAGGTCAGCTCGTCCGGCCCGTCGAACGGCGACAGGTCGAGCGCGGCGCGCCGGCCGAAGCGGCGCCAGACATCCGCCACCGGCTTGGGGCTGCCATCGGGCCGGAACAGGCCGAAGTGCAGCTCGTGGGGCGCCAGATCGAACGGCGGCAGCCGGCGCAGCTCGGCGGGGTAGTCGGTGAAGCACCACCATGACGCGCCCACCGCCCCCATCCGCCAGAGTCGTTGCAGGACGGCATTCGCGTAGCGCGCGACCCGGTCCTCGCCGAGCTCGTGATCAGGCAGACCAAACTCCTGAGCATCCACGCGCTTGGCGGCGAAGCGAGCGGCGGTGGCGCTCACGAAGGGCACCCAGTCCGGGTCGTCGGGGGCCGCGGCCGCGTCGCTGTACAGCGGGTAGCCATGCATCACAACCTCATCCCATGGGGCGGCAATCGAGCTGATGCGTATCCCTCGATCTTCCTCGAGGTCGTGGGCGTGGAGGCCGCCGGTGACGTGGACCCCGGCTGGGCGGAGCGCTTCAGTCACCAGTGAGCTCCAACGGGCGATCTCGTCGGGATGCGCGGGCCATCGGAGATTCGAGAACTCGTTGCCGAGGTCCCACCTCGCGAGCGCGCGGTGGCCGGCGAACGTCGAGGCCAGCCGCCGGGCGAGGGAGAGCTGCGCGTCCAAAAGGCCGAGATCTGAGTAGAGGTCACCGGCACCGCCGGGCACGACCCGGCCGCCGCTGACGGTCCGTATCGCCGAAGAAGCCGACTGGTCAACCGCCCAGCCGGGAAGCCAGTTCACCCCGCTCATGTGGCCGCAGAACAGGCTGAGAACGAGGCCGATATTGTGCCGCTCGGCAGCCTCAAGGACCGTTTCGAGCGAGACGAGTGCTTCGTCTGAGACCAGGTCAGGCCGAGGCTGAAAAGCTTCCCAGAGGAGGAAGATGCGGGCTTCCTGCAGTCCAAGGTCCGCGATCCGGGCCAGGTCGCCATCGATCTCTGAAGCCCTGACGTCGTCCCACCAGTACATGGCAGTCCGAGCCGGCCAATAGTTCACCCCGAGCCGGAAGGAGCCGCTTCCTGTCACCGACTGTAGCCGCTCACCGGAGCGCCGGCTCATCGAGCCTGGACGTCGATGAAGAACTGCTCGGTGCCCCCTGCGACGTGGTCCGTGTCGATGATCGCCAACGCGCCGTCCGGCCACAGCGAATCAGCGGCTTTGACCGCGCGGACGGTGGGATCGATCCAATGGAATGCCGTGGCCGACACGACGCCGTCGAACCGTTCGGGCGGGGGCGCCCAATGCTCGAAGTCGGCGACGGTGACCTCGACGTTCGGATAGTGCGCGAGATTGGCCCGCGCAAGGGCCGCGAGCTCCCGCCCGAGTTCAACCGCGACCACCTTGTAGCCGCTGAAGGCGAGGCCCGCGGTCGCCTGTCCGGTCCCGCACCCGATCTCCAGGACCCGGCTGCCCTGAGTCAGTCCTCCGAGCCGCTCGATGTCGTCGAGGACCTGGGGAAGGTAGTGAGGGCGGATGCGGTCGTAGCGCTCGGCCGCCCCGTCGAACGCCAGCCGTAACGGGCGGTGGTCGCGTTCCGTCACGCTGAGGCGTATCCGGTCAACGGCGCGGTGGTCGTCATGGGTTCCTTCCGAGGGGATCGAGGCGGCGGGCGCAAAGAGACGACCGCCGGGTCGACCGCCGGCCGCCTCCCATGGTAGTCGGGGAGCGTTCAGCCCATGGTCGCCAGGAGCTCGTTGAGGCGCTGGTAGGTTTCGTTCATCCTCCACTCGATCCCGGACTGAGATGGGCCGTCGTGATGCTCCTGCCTCCGGTAGAGCAGGTCCGGCGTCGGGGCGCCCATTCGGTCTTCTCCTTCTGTTTTGCAACCCCGCCCGATTCGCGCGTCTGCCGAGGCCGGGATAGTCCATTCGGGCCACTCCCCGGCTGGATAATCAGGCGTAGCCTCGCACCATGGCCGCTCGCGTTCCACCAATCGCTCACTGCCCTAGCTGCGGAGCCGCCAAGCAGAATGCAATCCGGTTCTGCACCCGATGCGCCCACGATTTCTGGGCCGCGGCGGCCGGCCGGCCGG
>JALYSK010000047.1 GCA_030854805.1 Chloroflexota bacterium
GTGCCTCTGCCGCGTGGCCGCGTTGCCCGAGCGAGGTCAGGATCACCAGCGGGACGGTGGTCATGTTCGGGTCGGCCTTGATCGTCGCCGCCAATTGGAGCCCGTCCATGTGGGGCATCTGGAGGTCGAGGATGGCGAGGTCGAACGGGAGGCCCGACCGGGAGGCGGCGGCGAGCAGCTGGAGCGCTTCGGCGCCCCCGGACGCGCTCGTCGGGACCATCTGCCAGGAGGACAGCTGGTGCTCGAGGATCCGCCGATTCGTCGCGTTGTCGTCGACGATCAGGATCCTCCGGCCGGCCAGCTCGGGCAACGGTCCTTCCTCGGCAAGGATCGCCGTCGACCGCTCGAAGCGAGCGGTGAACCAGAAGGTGCTGCCGACTCCCTCGGCGCTCTCGACGCCGATCTGACCGCCCATGAGCTCGACGAGCTGCTTCGAGATCGACAGACCGAGCCCGGTCCCACCGAATCTCCGCGTCGTGGACATGTCGGCCTGGCTGAAGGGCAGGAAGAGCGACCCGCGGCCGCCTTCCGGGATGCCGATCCCCGTGTCGGTCACGGCAAAGCGCAGGACCGGTCGTTCCGGGTCGAGGTCCGGCCCGCTGTCATCACGAGTCACCGATACGACGACCTCGCCGACCTCGGTGAACTTGATCGCGTTGCCGCCGAGGTTCGTCAGGATCTGGCGCAGGCGCCCCGGATCGCCGGCAATGACCGCCGGCAGGTTCGCGTCGACGACGCTGACCAGCTCGAGACCCTTGGCGTGGGCACGCTGGGCGAGCAGATCGAGCACCTCTTCGATGACTGTCCTGGGCTGGAAGTCGATCGTCTCGAGCTCCATCTTGCCGGCCTCGTTCTTCGAGAAGTCGAGGATGTCGTTGATGATCTGGAGGAGCGACTCGCCGGAGCTGCGGACCGTCTCCGCGTAATCGCGCTGCTCGACCGTCATGTCGGTGTCGAGGAGCAGGCCGGTCATCCCGATGACGCCGTTCATGGGCGTCCGGATCTCGTGGCTCATGGTGGCCAGGAATTCGCCCTTGGCACGGGCCGCAACTTCCGCGGCTGCGGCCAGCGTTTGTGCTCTTGCCGCCGCGCGCTGGAGCTCGTGATTGGTCGACGTCAGCCGGCGCAGGCCGATCCCGCCGAGCAGGAGCATCAAGCCGATCAGTGGGCCGACGGTGACCAGGAGGTTCAGCCGGGCGTTGTTGGCGTCGGCGTAGAGCTCGCTGGTCGGGCTGATCGTGGCGACGATCCGATCCGAGTCCGGAACGGCTTCGTAGCTCGCGGCATAGGTGACCCCGGACTCGCTGAAATTGGCGCTGCCCGCGGCGCCGCCAAGCATCGTCGAAACGGCGGCGCGCCACGAGGCCGAGCCGGACTGTGCGGCCATGGGAAACGCGCTGGTGTCGGGGTCAGTCGGGAGTCCCTGGGACGTGCGAAATGCCGCGAGCTGCGGGCCGGACAGCAATCGCCCAGACCGGTCGAGCAGGATCGAGTAACCGGTCCCGCCGAACGGGTCCTTGGCCAGCTCGTCGACGAACCGCTCGATCGGGATCTCGATATGCAGGATCCCGGCGTGTTCGCCGCTCGCGAGAACGATGGGCGTGGCGAGGCCGACCACCCAGCGCCTGGAGTCCGGCGAGACGTAGGGCGAGGTCTGGAAGAACGAGTCGTCCGCGAGCGGGAGGGTGGCATTGACCGACGGGTTGTTCGGACGCTTGTCCGCGGACAGGGTTGCGACGGCTCCGACGCCGACCCCGCTGACCCAGCGGGCCGCCTCAAGGCCGGTCGACCGGATGACGCAGATCTCGTCGAAGTTGGAGCGCTCTCCGAGGTAGGTGATCTCCGACTCGACATGGGCTCGGTCGTCCGGGAGGAGCTGTCCCGAGCCGTATCTGAGGGCCGCCTCGAAGATGTCATTCTGGCGCGCCAGCCGGATGTCGCGCGATGCAGAGGCGATGATCTCCTCGAGCGTGCCGGCCTCGTCGGTCACATGGCGCTGGAGTCGCGTATTGGCCGTTGTCGTCGTCTCGTCAGTGACCCGCGAGACGGTCAGGATCCCGGCGATGACGATCAGCCCGACGATGGCGATCGCAAACAGGCCGATGAGCTTCCGTTGGGAGGCGAGGCGCCAACCGATCATGCGACGGCCGCGACTGCTTCGAATGCGACCACCTGGTTGCGACCACGGCCCTTGGCCTGGTACAGCGCGATGTCCGCGCGGCGCAGCCAGCCGTCGACGTCGAGCGAATCGGCCGGGCATGACTCGGCGATCCCGGCGCTCAGGGTGATCGTGGCGCTGGGTTGATTCGTCGGTTGCGACAGGCCGATCGCCTGGACGGCCGCCCGCGTCCGCTCCACCGCCAGCGCTGCCGTCGTGAGGGTCTGCTCCGGCAGCAGGACGAGGAATTCCTCGCCGCCGTACCGATACGCCATGTCGCCGGTCCGGATCGAGCCGACCAGGGCCTGCGCCACGCGACGCAGAGCCTCGTCGCCGGCCGGATGGCCGAAGGTGTCGTTATATGCCTTGAAGAAGTCGATGTCGTAGAGCGCCAGGCAGTAGGTGTGCCCGTACCGCGCGATCCGACCCGCAGCGGCCACGAGATCTTCGCCCAGGCGCAGGCGATTGCCGAGCAGGGTCAGGGGGTCGCGCCGGGCATCGTCGTAGAGCAGGCTGTTGAGGCGCACGAGACCCGCGCGCTGGTCGCTAAGCTCGTCGTGGAGAGCCGTGACCCGCCTGGCGGCGATCAGGGTCGCCTCGAGCCTGAACCGGTCGAGCGGCTTGACCATGAAGTCATCCGCGCCGGCGGTCATGGCGGTCACGGCATGCTCGAGCTCGGTCATCGCCGTGAGCAGGACAAAGTATGTGTAGCGATCTCCGTCGAGACCGCGGATCCGCCGGCACAGCTCGATCCCGTCCATTCCCGGCATGAGCCAATCGCTCAGGATGACGTCCGGCTGGAAGGCCTGGAATGCTGCCCAGGCCTCCGAGCCATCGCTCGCCGAGAGGGTCTCGTGGCCCAACGAGGTCAGCGTCTTCTCGAGGATCAGTCGCGGAACGGCACTGTCGTCCGCGATGAGGATCTTCATTCCGCTCAGCCGGGCCATCTGGTGGCGCGAATCAGGCCGGCCATCAGGTCGCGTGAATGCTCGAGAGCCGACACCATCGCGGCCTGGGAGATCGCATAGCGCAAGGCTCGGTCGAGTAGCGCGGCATCTGTCAAGCCCTTCACCAGGAAGTCGGTCGCGCCCGCGTCCATTGCCGCCAGGTCGGTTGTTCGATCGCGTTGCCCGGTCAGCATGATCAGGGCTGCGAAGCTTCCCGCCTGCCGCGCTTCACGGACCAGATCGACCCCGGTCCGGTGACCAAGCTGATGGTCGATGAGATAGGCGTCGTGATCATCGCGGGCGATGGACGCGAGACCTTCGTCGAACGTGGCGACCCGGTCCAGTTCGTACCGGACGTCCTCGACTCGGGCCAGTAGCGATCGCGTTAGCGACGCTTCGTCATCGTCATCGTCGATCAGCAGCACGCGGACGGGGTCACCGTTCCCCGATGCCTTGATGGCGAGATCGATCGATGGGTCTTCGTTGTCGAACGGCAGGTTCAATGTCTGACCTCTTGTGCGAGAGAGCCAATCTCGAACCAGTAGCTGCACAGACGATCGAAGAGCTGTACGAGGGTCGCGAAGGCGCTCGGTTTGACGATGTAGGAGTTGGTGCCAGCGTCATAGCTGGTGGCGATGTCGTCCTGCGCCGTGGAGGTGGTCAGGATCACGACGGGGATGCGCCGAAGGACGGGGTCGGCCTTGATGATCCGGAGGGTTTCCCGACCGTCGATCCCGGGCATGTTCAGGTCGAGCAGGATGACCCCTGGCTGGGGCGCGCCTGCGCGATCTGCGTGACGCCCCGAACGGCGCAGATACTCCAGCGCTTCCTCACCATCTGCGACGAACACCAGCAGGTTGACCGCGCCGCTTTCGCGGTGGGCCATCTCGGCAAGCAGCCGATCGTCGGGATCGTCCTCGGCATACAGAATCGCCGGTGCGGTGGGATTGCTCATGCGACAGGCGCCAGTGCGTCAACGACGACCGCGGATCGCGGCAGGGTGATCACGAAGGTTGCACCCGCGCCGGGCTGTGACGTGGCGGTGAGGGTGCCACCGAGCAGGGCCACGATCCGGCGGCAGATCGCCAGCCCCATCCCGGTGCCCTCGTACGCCTGGCGTCCGTGGAGCCGCTGGAACGGCGCGAAGATCCGCTCGACGTGCTTCTCCTCGAAGCCGATGCCGTTGTCGCGGACGCGGATCTCCCAGACCGACGGTCGATCGCGCCGGCCCTTCGGCCCTCGCCCATCGCCGCGCGACACGGCCTCGATGTGGACCTCCGGGGCGACGTCGGCAGGATGAAACTTGAGGGCGTTCGCGATCAGGTTCTGGAAGAGCTGGCGCATCTGCATGGGACTGGCCAGGATTGTCGGCAGCGGGCCAATGTACACGTGGCCGTTGCTGACTCGTATGCGCTCGTCGAGGTCGGATAGCACCTCTGTCACCACGAGGCCAAGGTCGACCGGCCGTGGCGGCTGGGGTCGAATCGTGACCTGGGAGTACTCCAGCAGGTCGTTGATCAGCGCCTGCATTCTGCCGGCGGCATTGGTCATGCGCAGCAGATAGTCCGCTGCTTCCTCGTCCAGCGCGCCCGCCGAATGCTCGGCGAGCCGATCTCCGAATGCCTGGATCTTGCGCAGGGGCTCCTGGAGGTCATGGGACGCGATCGTCGCGAAGTCCTGCAACTCGCGATTGCTGCGCTCGAGCTCTTCACCAACGACGCGCAACTGCTCCTCCATGACGTTGCGCTCGACGGCGTAACGCAGGAATCGGAGCAGCCCGCGCGTGTCAATCTGGCCCTTGATGAGATAGTCCTGTGCGCCTTCTTGCAGCGCCAGCAGCGCCAGCGATTCGTCGTCCCGGCCGGTCAGCACGACCAGCGGGACACGCGGCGCGGCGGCGTGGGCTCTCTGTACCGATTCGATCCCCTGCGAGTCGGGCAAGCCGGGGTCGAGCAGGATGATGTCGAAGGTGTGCCCGCCGAGCTGCTCCTCGGCATCGGCCATGTTCTCGACGTGGGTCAGCTCAGTCTCGGCCGAACCCTGCTCCTTGAACATCTCCCGGAGGAACCGTGCGAACCCCAGCTCATCCTCGACGAGCAGAAGCCGCTTGATCGACTGGATGTTCATGCCGTCTGCCGGTGCTGGGGCAGGATCACCTTCGTCAGCCAGAAGTCGTTGATGCTCCGCACGAGGCTCTCGAACATCTCGAACGTCACCGGCTTGCGCAGGTACGCGTTCGCGTTCAGCTCATAGCTCCTCAGGACGTCCGCATCCGCATCCGACGTCGTCAGGATGACCGTGGGGATCGTCCGCAGGGTGTCGTCCTCCTTGATGAGGCCGAGGACCTCTCGACCGTCCATCCGAGGAAGGTTGAGATCCAGCAGGATGAAGTCCGGCCGAGGGGCATCGACGTGGGCGCCCTCTCGCCGCAGGAAGGCCATGGCCTCGACGCCGTCCGACGCAACGTGCAGGCGGACGGAACCGTTGGCCTCGCGGAAGGCTTCCCGGGTCAGCCGGACGTCACCGGGACTGTCTTCGACCAGGAGCACCTCGATCGGGGTTCCGGGGACGGCCTTCATGACCTCCTCTCGCTGCCCGCAAGGACAAAGCTGAACGTGGATCCGTGACCCAGGGCCGACTCCACCGAGAGGCTGCCGCCGTGCCGCTCGACGATCTTCTTGCAGATCGCGAGCCCCACGCCCGTCCCGGAGAACTCATCCCGCTTGTGCAGTCGCTGGAACATGCCGAAGATCCTCTCGAAGTACTGGGGATCGATCCCCAGACCGTTGTCCTTCACCGCGAAGGTCCAGCTCGCCAGGCCATGCCTGGCGGCCGAGATGTGGACCCGTGGCACGCCCGGGCCCTGGTACTTGATGGCGTTGCCGATCAGGTTCTGGAAGAGCTGGACCAGCTGCATCTCATCCGCCTTGACGGTCGGCAGTGGATCGTGGGTCACCAGCGCGCCACTGTCCTTGATCGCCTCGTGGAGGTTCATCAGGGACTGCTCGAACGCGTATTCACTGGACGTCTCGAGCAGCTCATTGCCGGTGGTCGCCACGCGCGAGTAGGCCAGCAGGTCCTCGATGAGCCGCTGCATGCGGCTGGCCCCGTCGACGGCGTAGCCGATGAACTCGTCGGCATCGGCGTCAAGCCTTCCCTTGTAGCGTCGGGACAGCAGCTGGGTGTAGCTGGCGACCATCCGCAGTGGTTCCTGAAGATCGTGCGAGGCGATGTAGGCGAACTGCCCGAGCTCCTCGTTCGACCGACCCAGCTCCTCGACCTTGTCGCGAAGGTTCTCCTCGGCCGCCTTGCGCACGCTGATCTCGCGGATGGCGGCGGTCACGAGGACCCCTTCCGCGCTGTCGAGCGGGCTGAGCATGATCTCGATGGGGAACTCGGTGCCGTCCTTGCGCCGGGCGGAGAGCTCGATCCCCGTGCCGATCTGCTGGGCCAGGGCGTCCTCGGCCGAGCGCAGGTCGTCCGCGACCAGTCGTTCGGCGAACCCCTCCGGGATGATGTTCGTCACCTGCTGGCCGAGCAGCTCGTCGCGGCGGTAGCCGAAGCGCTTCTCGGCCTGGACATTCAGCAGCACGATCTCGCCGGCGGTGTTGACCACCACCATCGCATCGGGCGCCGCTTCGAGGAGCCCGCGGTAGCGGCCCTCCATCTGCCCCAGGTACGTTTCCGCCGCCTTGCGCACGCTGATGTCACGGATGGCGGCGGTGACCAGGATGCCCTCGGCGCTGTCGAGCGGGCTGAGCATGATCTCGATGGGAAACTCGGTCCCGTCCTTGCGCCGGGCAGAGAGCTCGATCCCGGTGCCGATCTGCTGGGCCAGGGCGTCCTCGGCGGAGCGCAGGTCGTCGGCGACCAGTCGCTCGGCGAAGCCCTCGGGGATGATATTGGTGACCTGCTGGCCCACGAGCTCGTCGCGGCGGTAGCCGAACTGCTTCTCGGCCTGGAGGTTCAGCAGGACGATCTCGCCGGCCTGGTTGACGACCACCATCGCATCAGGTGCGGCTTCCAACAGACCACGGTACTTCGCTCCTGCCTCCTTGCTCTTGCTCAGATCGTGGCTGAACTCGGAGAAGCCCCGCAGCTCTCCGGCCTGATCGCGCAGGGCAGTGAAGGTCAACCGCGCAAGGAACTGCGATCCGTCCTTGCGCACGCGCATGCCCTGCTCCTCGTGGCGCCCGTTTGCGGCCGTCATCCGGAGGACGTCCGCCGGCCGGCCACGCTCGATGTCCTCCGGCGGGAAGAAGCAGGCGAAGTTCTGGCCGATGATCTCGTCGGACCGATAACCCTTGATCCGTTCCGCGCCGGCATTCCAGCTGACGATCTGTCCGCGCGCATCCATCATGAAGATGGCGTAGTCCTCGATCCCATCGAGGAGCATCCGATAGC
>JALYSK010000049.1 GCA_030854805.1 Chloroflexota bacterium
ACGGGCCGGGCCTACTCCTTGAGGTCGGAATACTCGTCGACCTCGGCGGTCTGACGGCTGCGGATGATGGCGATCACGAGCGCCAGGCCGACCGTCGCCTCCGCCGCAGCCACAGCCATCACCATCAAGGCGAAGATGGCACCCGCGTTCTGAGCGACCGGCAGGTATGCGTTGAAAGCGACCAGGCTGAGGTTGACCGAGTTCAGCATCAGCTCGATCGAGATCAGCATCAGGATCGCGTTCCTGCGGGCCATGAACCCGAACGCGCCGAGACCAAAGAGCAGCGTCGAGACAACCAGATACCCCTCCAGGCTAGGCATCGGCGGCCCTTTCGTCGTCTTCCGGACGCCGCGCCAGGTAGATCGCACCAATGATCGCCGCGAGGAGAAGGAGTGAGATCACCTCGAACGGGAGCGCGTAGTCGGTGAAGAGCGCCGCGGCTATCACCTGCACGCCGATCCCCGCGACCGTGCTCGCGGCTCGCCAATCGGTCTGGAAGATGGCCCAGCCAACGACCGCCACGACGGCGACCGCCGTCACCGCCGCGAACCAGACCTGTGGATGGAACGGGGCTGGCAGATTGGCATCCCCCGCCTGCGTCAGCATGATCGCGAAGAGGATAAGAACGCTGATCGCCCCCAGGTAGATGAGCACCTGCGCAGCGGCGACGATGGGGGCTCCAAGCAGCGCGTACATCCCGGCCAGCGACCCGAAGCAGACCATCATCGCGATCGCTGAGTGGATCACGTTACGGAGGGTGACCACGGCCAATCCGCCGCCGACGACGCCGATGGCGAGCAGGACGAACAGGACGGCGGAAGCCTCCAGGGTAAGGACTCCTGTCTGCAGCAGAAGTACGGCCTCGCCTGGGAGGCCGATCCGATTCTACCGTACGGGATTGGCCTCGCGGCCGGGCTCACCTCACCCATTGCAATCCGCGCCACGGGACCCATAATCACCGCGCAAGTTGAGCCGCACAGCGGAGGTCACCTCACCGTGGGACGTGGAACGCGCGTGGCGGTGGCGGTGGTTGCGACCCTGCTCTTGCTGTCCGGCTGCGGAGGTAGCGCCGCCGGGGGCGGTGGCCTCGGCGGTGGTGGCAACCAGCCGACCTCCGCGACAGTTAAGGCAGGAGACGCAAAGGTCGCCCACCCGTTGGCACCGGGTCGCTACCGGCTCAGCCTGACGACCGCCTGCAAGACTGCAGCGGTCTCTGTCACGCAGGACGGCGGCTCGTTCACGTATAGCAAGACGAACCCCGCGCTGAAGGTCATGTTCGTGGCCGACGTCCCGGGCGGGAGCTTCTTCATCGAGCAGACCGACGCCAGCTGCACCGATTGGACGATCAACGTCGATAAGGTCTAGCGCTGAGCGCAACCATCCGCTCGCCCCGGCGGCATCGGTCTAGCGGGTAGGGCGCTCCCGGTCGCTCATCTCCAGGATGTCGAGCATCGGCAGGTCGCGCTGGTACTCGCTGAATTCGAACTCCGGTCCACAGCGGAGCGCGTCGTACGGGCAGGCATCGGCGCAGATGCCGCAGAAGATGCATCGGCTGATGTCCAGCTGGTATGTCTCGAGCGTGCGCGGCCGAGGCATGAGGGCGCCAACGGGGCAGGTCTCGGCGCAGCGACCGCAGGAGACGCATGGCGTCTCGTTAAGGGAGACGTAGTCCGCGGTGGTGACCAGGCTGTCGAATCCCTTGCCAATGAAGTCGTAGCAGCCGGCACCCACGATGTCCTTGCAGACCTGTGCGCAACGCCCGCAATCGATGCAGCGGGAGTAGTCGCGAAGGATGAATGAGTGCGTCTCGTCGCGTCCATAGCCGTGATTGACGCCGACGTACGGGTTGTCCTGGATCGAGCGCTCGTCGATCGCCATGTTCAGGGTGGTCTCGTACTCGATCGCCGCCTCGCGGAGGTCGCAGTGGCCGATCGCCTCGCAGGTGCACTGCAGGCAGCGGCCCGCCTCCGCCATCGCCTGGTCGTGCGTGTAGCCATACTCGTACTCGTCGAAGTTGTCGCGACGCACCTCCGGCCCGCCCTTGCCCATCAATGCGCGCGGCTCCTTCACGTCGTCGGTGAAGGGCACGATGGTGAGGAAGCTCGGCTGCGGCTCGCTCACCACCCGGCGCACCTGGGGGTCATCGAGGTCGTGGCCGCGCAGCCAGTAATCCATCGCGTACGAAGCACGCCGAGCCTCTCCGATCGCCTCGACCACGGTCGCCGACCCGGTCCGCACGTCGCCGGAGACGAAGACCTTCGGCACGTTGGTGCGGAAGATGTTCTCCTCGCTCTCCAGCGTGCCGCGGCGTGACACCTGCAGGGCGGCGCGGATCTCGTCCGGCTCCGAATCGATCCAGCCCAGCTGCGGTCCCTGGCCGATGGCACCCAGCACCGTGTCGCACTTGACGATGAACTCGGTCCCCGGCATCGGCTCAGGTCGGCGCCGGCCCTTCTCGTCCGGCTCTCCGAGCTTCATGCGCTGGAACTCGACGCCGGTGACGCGGTCGTTCTCGTTCGTCACGACGCGCACCGGAGCGGCCTGGAAGACGACGCGCGCTCCCTCCTCGATCGCCTCGTGCACCTCGTCCTGGGCCGGCATGTCCTTGAGGTCGCGGCGGTAGACGAGCGTCACTTCGGCGGCGCTCTGCCGAATGCTGGTGCGGGTGCAGTCGATGGCGGTGAAGCCGCCGCCGATCACCACCACCCGCGCGCCGCGCAGGCGCGGCACGGGCAGGCCTCGGGTCGAGTTGTAGAGATTCTCCAGGGCATTGACCATCCCATCTGCCTTCTCCCCGGGGATGCCAAGCTCGTTGGACTTGTAGCACCCGATGCTCAGGTAGATCGCGTCGTACGCGGGAAGCAGGTCGGCGAGGTGGAAGTCTCGCCCCAGGCGCATATTCGGCTTCAGGGTCGCGCCAAGCTCCCAGACGTGGTTCAGCTCACGGTCCATCCAGCCCTTCGGCAGGCGGTACTTTGGGATCCCGTAGCGCAGCATGCCGCCCTGCTCCGGCTCGGACTCGAAGACGTCGCAGGCGTGCCCGCGCAGCTGGAGGTAGTACGCGGCCGTGAGGCCGGCCGGCCCGGCGCCGATGACGGCCACCCGACGGCCGGACAGCGGATCCTTCGGCCAGGGAATCGGTGCCGGGGCGTCGACCTCCAGAACCCGATCCGCGCAGTAGCGATGCGAGTCGCGGATAGCGATCGCGGTGTCGACCTCCTCGCGGCGGCAGTGCGTCTCGCACGGCGCCGGGCAGACGCGGCCCAGGATGGCGGGGAACGGGAGCGAGCGCTTCAGGATGCGGGTCGCCTCTTCCCAGTTGCCAAGGGTGTTCTGCTTGAGGTAGCCGGGGATATCGACCCGGGTCGGGCACTTGAACTGGCACGGTGGTAGGCAGTAGGCGTCGTGGTCGGAGAAGATCAGCTCGAGCACCATGCGGCGGTTCTCGATGACACGATCGGAGTGGGTGGTGATGACCATCCCCTCCTCGATCGTCGTCCCGCACGAGATCGGCGTGCTGTCCTGGCCCTCGACCTCGACCACGCAGATGCGGCAGGCGCCGTATGGGGCCAGCTTCGGCTCGTAGCAGAGGGTCGGCACCTCGATTCCGAGCACTCGGCAGGCCTGCAGGATCGTCTGGCCCTCTTCAGCCTCGACGCGCTGGCCGTTGATTGTGACGGGCAGCCTGCGCGTGCCGGGCACCATTGGCCAGAGCGGCGTGTAGTCGATCGCCTTGCCGTTGCCCTGGGCGTTGCCGCCGGTCGGTTCGAACATCCGCCCTATCCTACCGAGCCGGCGTCGGTGAGGGGCACGAGGAGCGGAGGCAGGGTGGGGGTCTGGCAGGCCCCGGCGAGGCAGACGCCCTGCTCAGCGTGTGCCCGATACTCGTCCCCGAACCGATCGAGGGTCGTCAGCATGGGACCCGGTGCGAGCGCCTCGAGCTTGCAGAGCGCCGTGTCGGTGACTTTCCGCGAGAGCGCGCGCAGAGCCACAAGGTCGTCAGGCCGGGGAGTGGCGGCCAGGATGCGGTCGAGCGTCTCGACCAGCCGCCGGGTACCGATCCGGCACGGGACCGCCTTGCCGCACGCCTCGCGTGCCGAGAAGTCGAGGAAAAAGCGTGCTGTGTCGACCATGCATGTCTGGCTGTCGGCGACGAGGATCGATCCGGAGCCGATCACGGCTCCTTCGCCCTCGAGCGACTCGTAATCGTACGGCAGGTCCAGTTGCGCGGCGTTGATCGCGCCGCCCCCCGGACCGCCGATGAAGAGCGCCTTGGTGGTGCCGGTCCCGCCGCCTCCCGCCCGCAACACATCGCGGAGCGGCATGCCGAGGGGCACCTCCACCACGCCTGCCTCGGCGAGCTTGCCGAAGAGCGTGACCAGCTTGGTTCCCTTGCTCCGCTCGGTGCCCACCGAGGCGAACGCATGGGCCGATTGGGCCAGAATCCATGCCACGTGCGCGAGCGTCTCGGCGTTCTGCATGACGGTTGGCACGCCCCATAGGCCACGCTCGGCCGGGTACGGAGGACGGATCATCGGCATACCGCGATCGCCCTGCAGGGCGTGCAGGAGCGCGGTCTCCTCGCCGGCCACCAGGGCGCCCGAGCCCTCCCACAGGGTGACCTGCACGCTGACGTCGGTGCCGAGGACCAGGTAGCCCGCGAGCCGCGCGGCCGTCGCCTGCTCGATGGCGGCGCGCAGTCGCTCGATGGCGAGCGTCCAGTCGCGACGCACCGCGATGATCGCCTCGCCCGCGCCCGTCGCGAATGCTGCGATCAGGAGCCCCTCGAGGACCAGGTGCGGGTTGCCTTCGGCGAGCGCCCGGTCGCCGAGGGAGGTCGGATCAGCCGACATCAGATTGGCCACCACGATCTTGCGGTCCGCTGCCGTGTCGCGGGCGACACGCCATTTGTCGGCGGTTGGGAAGCCCGCCCCGCCGCGCCCGCGCAGACCGGCGGCGGCAATCTCGCTGACCACCTCCTCCGGCGAGAGCTTTTCGATCGCCCGAGTCAATCCGGCATAGCCGCCCGCGGAGCGGTAGGCGGCCAGCGAGTCCGCGTCGAGCTGGCCGATCCCGGCGAGGAGTCGCGGCTCTCCGCCGGCCAGGATACGGATCTGGGGCGAGAGCCCGGTGCCGGCCACGCCTAGCTCGTGCTTCCCGCGGCGAGGGCAGGCGTCCCGGCCGCCGCTTCGCGGCGCTGGTGCACGAGATGGCGTGCCTCGTCCGGGGTGAGCGGCCCGTAAACCAGAGTATCGATGCGCAGCGCCGGGCTGATCGCCCCCGCGCCGACGTCGGGGCTCGTCTCCAGAGTGAAGCCGCCGTCGCTGGTCGACTCTCCCGGGTCGATGCCGAGATCCTCTCGTAGGGCGGCGAGGAGTGTGTCGCCGCCCGAGAAGCGGCAGGCGGCGCAGCTGCAGACGGTGATCAGGTGTCCCTCGCTCGGCAGCAGGCGGAAGCCACCCAGCCCCGCGGCTCCGAAGACCTGCGCCCAATGGATCGTCATCAGGTCGCTGATCAGGCGCAGCGCGCGCTCGGGAAGGTATCTGTAGCGAGCCTGGACCGCTCCGAAGATGGCGACCAGCGCCTCCGGCCGGGCGTCGTAGCCCTCGACCAGCTGACGAACGAAGGCGGAGTCGACCTCGTCATCCCAGCGAGCAGCGTTGCGCATCGGTCGCGCGGCAAGGCCGGCACGGCGGTACGCGTTCGGATCCACGCGCTCGTCGTAGATCTCCGGCATCCCGTACCGGATCCGGTTTCCCTCCGAGTCGAAGCCGCTCATGTCGATCGCCTCCACCGGGCAGACCTGCGCGCACTGGAAGCAGACCTCGCACTTGTGCTCGCCGAACGGGTCGTAGATCAGATCCAGGCGGCCACGCCATCGGTCGGGAATGGTCGGCCGTACTTCGGGGTACTGGCGCGTCACCTTGGGCGCAAAGAGGTTGCGGAAGGTGGTCGCAAAGCCGTTGAGGAGGCCTGAGCCGGGGATCGCCATCGGTCTGCCTGGTCTCCTTCTAGAGCTTGAAGATGACCACCACGGCGGCAGTCACCAGGAGGTTCACGAGTGCGATGGGCAGGAGCGCCTTCCAGGCCATCCCCATCAGCTGGTCTACGCGGATGCGGGGAAGGGTGGCGCGTGCCCAGATCGAGATCAGGACGAAGATGTAGGTCTTCAGGATGAACCAAAAGAGGCCGTAGAGCGAACCCACCCAGCCGGAGAGCTGGGCGGGGAAGGGCCACGGTGCCAGCCAGCCGCCGAAGAAGAGGGTCACCAGGATGCCGCTCATGATGAAGAGCGACACGTACTCGGCAAAGAAGAAGAACCCGAAACGCATCCCGGAGTACTCGGTGGCGAAGCCGGCCACGATCTCACTATCGGCCTCAACCAGGTCGAACGGCGTCCGGTTGATCTCCGCCGTCGAGGCGATATAGAAGACCGGGAAGCCGACCAGCTGCCAGATGACCGCCCAGCCGTGGAGCCGCTGCCACTCGATGATGTGGGTGAACGAGAGGCTGCCGGTGAGGATCACCACTCCGACGATCGAGAGGGTGAGCGGAATCTCATAGCTCACCATCTGGGCCGCGCTGCGCAGTCCGCCGAGGAGTGAATACTTGTTATAGCTCGCCCAGCCGGCGACCAGCAGGCCGACCACCGAGAGGCCAATGATGGCGAAGAAGTACACGACGCTGATCTCGCTGTCGAAAGCCACCAGGCCCGGCGCGAACGGGATCACCAGCATGCTCATGGCGGCCGCCATGAAGACCATCCACGGCGCGAGGGTGAAGATTGGCCGATCGGCCTGGTCGGGGGTCACATCCTCCTTGCCGAGCACCTTGAAACCGTGGATTGCGCTCTGGAAGATCCCCGCCGGCCCGACGCGGTTTGGCCCAATGCGCAGCTGCATCAGCGCGATCATCTTCAGTTCGAGGTAGATGATGATGAAGGCTGTCGGGACGGTGAGCAGCAGCAGCAAGGTGGTTGCCAGCACGAATCGGCCGATCCCCAGCAGCAGGGAGAAGTCCATCTACTTGTCTACGCCGCCCATGATCGGGTCGAGGCTGGCCATGATCGCCATCGTGTCGGCGATCAGGTGCCCCGGCATCAGCTTCGGCATCACCTGCAAGGTGATGAAGCTCGGATCGCGCATCCGGAACCGATACGGGTTCGGCCCGCCGTCGCTGATCGCGTACACGCTGTACAGGCCTCGCGGGCTCTCGACCGCCGCATAGGCCCTTCCCGGTCGAGGTCGAATGATCCCCGGCACCTGGGCCTGGACCGGCCCGTGTGGCATGCGATCGACGATCTGATCGATCAGATGGATGCTCTGCTTGATCTCCGCGACGCGTTGGAGGTAGCGCGCATAGGTGTCGCCTGACTCCTGCGTGATGACGTCGAACTCGAGCTGGTCGTAGGGCGGGTACGGATGCGCCTTGCGAATGTCGAGAGCAACGCCGGAGGCGCGCAGGTTCGGGCCGCTGACTCCAAGGCTGATCGCGTCCTTGGCGCTCAGCACGCCGAGGCCCCTGGTCCGCGCGGTGAAGATTTCGTTCTGGGTCAGGATGCGCTCGTTGTCCTCGACCGTCTTCAGCGCCCGGTTGCGCCAGCTGCCAAGGCGCGAGATGAACTCGTCGTTGACGTCGAAGTTGACACCGCCGACGCGGAAGAAGTTGAAGAGCATCCGCTGGCCGCTGATCGCGCTGAGCATGTCCACGATCTCGTCGCGGTTGATGAAGCCGTATAGGATCGGGGTCAGGCCACCCATGTCGAGAGCCAGGAAGCCCATCATCAGGCCGTGGCTGAAGACGCGGTTGAGCTCCACCACGAGGGCCCGGATGTACTGGGCACGCATTGGCGCCTCGATCCCGTACAGCTTTTCGAAGGCGAGCGCGGGGGCATGCTCGTTGTGCATCGCCGACATGTAGTCCATCGGATCGACGTAGGTGAGGACGGTGGTGTACGTCGCGTTCTCGCACAGCTTCTCGATCCCGCGGTGCAGGTAGCCGAGCACGACGTCGAGGTCGGTCACCACCTCGCTGCGGACCTTCACCAGCAGCCGCATCACACCGTGGGTGGAGGGATGCTGCGGGCCCATGTTGACCAGCATCTCCCCCTCTTCGAGGGTGAAGAGCTGCTCCTCACGCTCGGTCTGCGGCGGCCGGTCGGGCAGCCCAACCTGCTCGAAGCCGGCGTATTCGCCAATCCGCTGGCGCGGCGGCGCCAGCCCGGCCGCAATACGCAGTCGATCCTCCTCCAGGCGCTCCAGGTCGAGCGGGTCGGGGATGCGGGTCTCGGGATCGATGGCGGTCATCGCGGTCGGCCCTTGTCGGCGTCGGTCTGCCCGGCCTCGAGTGCTGCGCCGGCCGCCGCGACCGGCTCGTCGGCCGGAGCGCCGGTGCCGGGCGCCAGGGTCTCGCTGAAGCGCCGCAGGTCCCAGGTCTCAGGCCGCTCGAGCGGATTGACTCCCGCCGCCGACGAGTCGGCCGCGTCGTCGGGGAGGACGAAGTCCCTGCGCTGCGGGAAGGAGCGGTACGTGGGCGACATGTAGATGCGCCGCAGGTCGCGGTTGCCGTCGAAGACGATGCCCATCATGTCGTACATCTCGCGCTCGTGGAACATCGCCCCCTCCCATAGCCCGGTGATCGTCGGGAGGCGGGGGTCTTCTCGGCTCACGTGCGCGCGCACTCGCAGCCAGGCCGGATGCTTTTCGCTGTAGAGGTGATAGACCAACTCGAATCGCACGCCCGGGCCGTAGTCGACCGCCGCGGCATCGGCCAGGAAGAAGAAGTCCAGCTCCGGGTCGTCGCGCAGCCGCCGCAGCACCTCGACATTGCGGGCTCCATCGATCTGGACCTCGACGGTGTCCTCGTCGGTCCAGAGGTCGCGAACGTCCTCACCCAGGCGGTCGAGGACGAGCCGGACCAGGGCTCCCGCCTTGGCAGGGGCGGTCAGCGGACGTCTCCTTCCCACGCCTGCCGCTGCGGTCCCCGATCGACGTAGGTCCGCCACTCGCCGCGCCGCTGCTTCACCAGCTCGTGAAGCTTCATCATCCCGTAGATCAGACCCTCGGGTCGCGGCGGGCAGCCCGGCACATAGACGTCCACCGGCATCACCCGGTCGACCCCCTGGACCACGCTGTAGCTGCGCTTGAAGCGTCCGCCAGACGTCGTGCAGGTGCCCATCGCGACGCACCACTTGGGCTCCGGCATCTGCTCCCACAGGCGCACGAGCGGACCGGCCATCTTGGTGGTCAGTGTCCCGGCCACGATCAGAACGTCCGCCTGTCGCGGGCTCGCGCGGAAGGGGAACATGCCGAAGCGGTCGATATCATTGACGCTGGTGGCGGTCGACATCATCTCGATCGCGCAGCAGCTCAACCCCGACAGCAACGGCCAGAGCGAGTTGGCCCGGATCAGGTCGAGAATGTAATCGGCCTTGGTGGGGATCACCTCCAGCAGGCCATGGAACCCGCCGCGCGGGTGCTCCTCCATCCCAAACGGCTGCAGGTAGGCATCGTCACCCGCCTGATCGGGGATGACGATCGGAGAGCTGTCGTCGGGTCGGATCTCTATTGCCATCGCAGGTCGCCCTTCTTCCATGCATACAGCTCACCGAACATCAGGATCGCAAGAAAGACGCCGATCAGCACGATCCCCTGAACGCTCAGCGTTCGCACGGCCACCGCCCACAGGTAAACGAAGATGATCTCAACGTCGAAGGCGACGAAGAGAAGCGCGTACAGGTAGAAGGCGAGCCCGAACCGGCTCCAGGTATCGCCGATGGTGTCGATTCCCGACTCATACGGCAGGCCCTTCTGCAGCCGCTGCCGGCGATGGGTGATCAACCAGGAAAAGAGGATCGTGCCGAAGACGAAGGTCGTCGCGGCAAATCCAAAGCCGATGACGTAGATCAGGCCGGTCTGGTCCATTTGGTGCTCGCGCCTGTGCTCGCTCGGCGAGGAGGTCGCCGTCGCCGTGCGGTCCGTTCCGGTTCAACTTTCGAGGGGCAGGCACGCGGCGTGCCGCCCGATTCACAGTCTAGCAGGGCGCTTCCGCGCTGTCGGACGGACGGCTAGTGGCCCTGCCAGGCTGCGTCGACGAGAAGCCGGAGCCCGTCGCTCACCAGCGCATGGCCGCCCGTCAGCCACGGCACCGGGGCGGCCGCGGCGGCCTCGACCAACTCGCGCAGCCAATCGGTGCCGATCCGTGAGGCGTCGCCGAAGTCGGCGGCAAACCGGTCCTCCTCCGGCGGCCAGGCGCTCGCCTCAGCGGACCCCGCGCGGGCGGCCATCAGGACGCGACTGTCAAGCACCACCGCGTCGCCCAATCGGCTCAGCTCGCCAACGAGCTCGGCAGGGGATGAGCGGGCCAGCAGCACCGCCAGCAGCGAGCGCGGCCGCGCGCTGCGTGCCGAGCGCATCCCGCGCTCCTCGATGAAGCAGCGCACCCTGCATGCGGTCTCGCGCTCCAGATACTGCCAGGCGTCGGCCGGCACGCGGCCGGAAACGACCAGCTCCGCACCCCGATCTCGCATGATCGCGCCGATCTCCGCCATGCCGGGGACCTCGAGCGATCGCCCACCGGGTAGGAGTGCCATCTCCAGGAAGCGCGCGACACCCGGCGCCAGTGGCCGCGACTGCGGAAGCCGGGTCGCCAGGCGCAGGATCGCCAGGTCCAGCGGCGTGTCGACGTCGAAGCGGGAGAAGGGGGCGGCCGCCAGGTCGCGGACCTTGAAGCCGGCCGATTCGAGGCAGCGCGCGGCGCCGTTGTCGCTCGAGCAGCCCTCCAGCGCACGCAGAGCGAGCTCGAGATCGCCGGCCACCACGAAGGCGTCGGCGCTGAACCGGTTGTTGGCGACAACCTCGCCGGCGAGCGGGGAGAGGAGGTCATCGAGGTGGGCGTCCGCAAGCAAGGCGAGCGACCCCGCGCCCGCATAGCCGATCGCGTCGGCCGCGCCGTCGGCGGCCAGCGCGGCGCTCGCGCTCGCGACGAACCACGCCCCCCAATGGAACGCTTCGGCGCGCTCAGCGCGAAGGGGAGCGACCGCCGCCCCGAGGCGGCCGAACCGTTGCGAGAGCTCGGCGGCGAGCAGCTCCTGGCCGGCGGCCGAGACCGCGGCGTACGACCCGAATGGCGGATCCTGTGAGGGGGCGGCCACCAGCACGAGGGGCGCCGGTCGCTCAGCCATCGCGGGCCGCGGAGGTCGCGATGCGGTCGAGCTGCTCCAGGTGCATCAGGTCGTGGACGCCGGCCCACAGGAGCCACTCCCCGCAGCGCAGCCGGCCGATGAGCGGATGGTCGAGCGGGCATCGGTCGGTCTCGTGGCCCGCGATCTGGCGTGCCGAGAGCGCCATCGAGCGGCGGCTCTTGTCGAGCAGGACGAGCAGCTCGTCGCGGGTGGCATCGGGTCGGCCCGGGATGCCCGGCTGGACCACTGGGGCCTCTGCTGGCCACTCACCGGAGGCGCTGAGGGCGGCGGCCCTCGGCAACCATCGCCGCGCGGCGGTGGTGTGAGCGAACGTCTCCGCCACGTTCCAATCCGCCTCGCCGCCGGGCATCCGCAGCGCGGCCTCGGGCAGGGCGCGCAACGCCTGGCCCAGGGCATCTGCGATCGCGTCCTGCTGACTCAGTACGCGATCCGCACTTCCGACGCCCGCCCGGGCCCGAAGCTCGCGCCGGACGAGGCGCAACGACTCGGCGACTCGCCAACAGGCGACCACATCGCGCGCGCTGGTCTCGAGCGGGAGGAGCCAGGAGAAGGAGCTGCTCACCACACCTTCGTCACTATCGCTGTCACGCGGGCGGCCTGCCGACTAGAGCCGCTCGAAGCGCTCGACCGGCATGACGAAGACGGTGGCGCCGCCGACCTCGACCTCGACCGGATACGGCATGTAGAACTCACCCGGCTCCATGATTGGCGGCATCGGGTTCACGAATTGCTTGCGCGAGTGGCAGTTGGCGCTGATCAGGTCGAGCACGGCGTCGACCTCGTCGTCCTCGACGCCCACCAGGATCGTCGCGTTTCCCTGCTTCAGGAAGCCGCCCGAGCTCTGCAGGCGCGTCGCCCGGTACTCGCGCTCGAGGAGGGCGTCAACCAGGTTCGCGGCATCCTCGTTGTGCACGATCGCGGTGACGAGCTTCATCTTCGTCCGAACTCCCTTCGTGGCGGTCAGGCACGGCACGGCCACGTCCACCGATTATGCCATCGCAGTGCCGGCGCTCAGCGCCGCACGGACCCATGCTCAGGCCCCGGTTGGCACGCAGGCCCCTTGATCGGCGTGGGATCCTGAGCGTGCCCATGCGCCCCCACCGCGGCTACCTGTTCTGGGGATTCTTCTTCATCCTGCTGGGCGGGATTCCGCTCGCCGCTCGCCAGGGTTGGATCGATGCCAGCCAATGGGGCGAGATCGGGCGCCTCTGGCCGCTCATCGTCATCGCCATCGGCGTCGTCATCCTCCTCTCCCGAACGCAGCTCGCACTCGTCGTGACGATCGTCGCTGCCATCATCCTCGGCGGCCTCGCCGGGGCAGGTCTGGCGGGCGGCACCGGCATCGGCGACTGCCTCCCCCGCGGGCCGACGACTCTCGCCCAGACTTCGGACAGCGGCTCGCTGAGCGGACCGTCGAGCGTCGACCTCCAGCTCAACTGCGGTAGCCTCGACCTGGCCGGCGCCCCTGGCGACCGCTGGAGCATCGACGCGTCGTATCGCCCGACACCTCCGCAGATCACCGCCACCGGCACGTCGCTCACCATCCGCACGCCGCAAACAGCTCGGGCCGCCAGGAGTGGAAAGTCACCGTCCCCACAACCAGGCTCGAGCGCCTCCGTGTTCAGTCCAACGTCGCCGAGGCAACGCTCGACGTGAGCGGGTCCGCACTGGCCGGCCTTGACATCGAGGCGAACGCCGGCGACGTCAGCGTCATCGGCGAGGACGGATCGATCGGTCGCCTCCACCTTTCCATCAACGCGGGACGGGCCACGCTGACGCTCGGGGAGCCGGTGAACGGCGGCCGGCTGTCAGTGAACGCCGGCGCAATCGATCTCTGCGTGCCGCCGTCCGCGGGACTGACCCTCGACGTCGCTGAGCATCTCACCTTCGCCACCAACCTCGAGGAGCGCGACCTCACGAAGAGCGGCACCGTCTGGCATCGCGCCGGGAGCGGCGGCGCGACAATCGACTTCAAGATCGAAGGCAACGTGGCGAGCTTTACCCTCAACCCATCAGGAGGCTGTCGATGAACGAGCGGCTCTACCGGTCCCGCAGCGACCGGGTCGTCGCCGGCGTGGCCGGCGGCCTGGCGGAGATCTGGAACCTCGACCCGTCGATCGTGCGGGTCGTCTGGGCGGTCCTGGTGCCACTCACCGGTGGCATCGCGCTGCTGATCTACGTCGTCATGGCAATCATCGTTCCAGAGGAGGACCACGTCGGCTGGGCTCCGCCGGCCGCCTCCCCGGCCCCCTCCCCGGCCGCCTCCCCGCCCACTTCTTCGCCGCCACCGGAGGGTGGCGCGTCGGTGCCGCCCGCTGAGCCGATGACTGGTGCCGAGTGGCGTTCGCAGCGGCGCGCCGAACGAGCCGCTCGCCGGGACGCGCGGGCGCCTCGCTCCGGCGCGGTCATCGTGGGCGTCGCGCTCGTCCTGGTCGGCGCCTACTTCCTACTGCGCGAGTATGTCCCGGCCTTCGACCCAGATCGGTTCTGGCCGATCGCGCTCATTGCGCTCGGTGTGCTGCTCCTGATCGTGTCGATGGGACGACGGCCGGGAGCCGGGGGGACCCAATGATTCGTGCTCTGGCGCCGTCCGCGACTCAGCCGTCGAGGAGTGAGGCGATCGCCTCGCGGACGGCGGCGTCGGTCGCCGCCACGTCGCCGGCGCCGTCGATGATGCGGTAGCGCCTGGGCTCCTGGGAGGCAAGCTCCCGGTAGCCGGCCCGCACGCGCTCATGGAAGTGGCGGCTCTCCGCGTCCTCGAACCTGTTCCAGGCGTCGCGCCGCTTCCGGCCGAGACCGACCTCGACTGGCACGTCGATGAGGAACGTCAGATCAGGCACGAGGCCGCCGGTCGCAAACGCCTGGAGGAGCCGCAGCTCTCCGAGGTCATTGCCATAGCCGTAGCCCTGGTACGCGAGCGAGGAATCCATGAATCGGGCGCAGACGACCCACTCGCCGCGGTCGAGGGCGGGCCGGATAACACGCGCCACGTGCTGCGCGCGCGAGGCCGCGTAGAGGAGCGCGTCAGTGCGTGGCTCCAGGTCGTCGCTCACGCCGCGCTGGTGGAGCAGGAGCTCCCGAATCGCCTCGCCGAGCGGGGTACCGCCCGGCTCGTGGGTGAGCACCGCCTCGCGCCCCTGCTGTCGGAGCCACCGCGCCAAGTTCCGTGCGGCAGTCGTCTTACCGCTTCCCTCCGGACCCTCGAGCGTGACGAACCGGCCCCGTGCGCCGCTCAGCGCCACGCGGGGCCGTCGTCGGGGAGCAGCTCGACGCGGCGGTTCGGCTCGGCACCGCGCGATCGGCTCATCAGGTTATTGCGCTCGGCCATCTGGTGCTGCAAACGGCGGACGTACGCGTTCTGCGGCCCGAGCTCCATCGGCCTGCCGGAGTTCTGCACCAGGCCGATCGCGTCCGCCGTCTCGCGCAGGGCCGCCTCCTGGGGGTCTGCCTCGAGGTCGAAGAGGCTGGCCAGCATGTTCTCCATCTGCAGCACGGTATTCGTCTTCAGCACGTAGATCGGCACGCCGTTCGATTCCGCCTCGCGCAGGGCCGCCGGCTTGCGCTTGTAGTAATTGCGCAGCGTCACGACGGCGTCCGCCTCGTCCAGCTCCCTGGCGACCGCCACGGGCACGCCGAGCTCGCGGACCGACTGCTCGAGGCGCTTACGGCTGACGCCGAAGGCGAACACGCTCATCGGCCGCTGGTTGCGCAGCGCCGGGGAGACCGGTCGGCTCGCCCCGATCGGCCGATCGACCGCTGGTCCGTCGACCTCGTTGAGCGCCGCCTCGAGCT
>JALYSK010000056.1 GCA_030854805.1 Chloroflexota bacterium
GCGCACCCACGCGGAGCTGGCGCAGGACGATGGCGAGCGGTACGCGGCGTGGCGGACGCACGCCGGGGACGACCAGCCGCCCGGCGCGGAGCCGGTCGAGGCGGTCCTGGCCCGGGCGCGCGCCACGCTCGGCGAGGGCCTGATCATGCGCGACGCGTGGCCGCTCTGCCTGGTGTCGCACGGCGGGACCCTGCGCCTGCTGGCTCGCTCGCTCCTTGGCCTGAGCCCACGGCGCGCCTGGGCCCTGGACCTGGACAACGCGTCGCTCTCGGTCCTCTCGGCCGATAGCGAGGGTGGCTGGTCGCTCGAGCGCTGGAACGACTGCGGGCACCTGCTGGGGCGCGTCGGAACGCACGTCGACGAAGCGGAAGGGGAGCCGCTGGCCCTCTAGCGCCGGCGCCGAGGGCGGATCGCGCCCAGCCGGCGGCGCACCGCCAGCCACATCAGGGGGAGCCGGATCCTCCGCCACGCGATCTCGAGGCGCTCGATGGCCGAGAGGTTCATGGAGCGGCCGGAGTAGGCCTGCCAGACCTTTCCATCCGCGAGCGTGCGAATCTCCGGCCGACGCTTCGGTATCTGCTCCTCGAGCCACCCCGAGTACTCGTAGATCGTCTCCGAGGCCTTGGGCGAGGCGCCGGCCCGGTCCGCGGCGAGCGCCAGCCGCAGCCAGGCGCGCTCGGCTGGGGGCAGGAAGCGCCAGCGCCGCTGCGATCGCCGCAGGCGGTAGTAGAGGAAGCCCAAGGCGACGAGCAGCAGGGCGACGATGAGGAGGGCGTTTCCACCCCGCGACTGGTCGCCAGGACGCTGATCACGGGTCACGTCGAACCCGCCTTCGAGCGGCCTGAACGATGACAGGCTTGAAACTGTGCCCGTCTGCCCTGCCTCCTTCTCGAGCAGGTCGATCAGGCGGGCGCGGCTGATCGACGGAGGCGAGGCTCGCGGCCCGCCGGACGCTCGCGTGAACTCAGGATTGATCGTCTTGGTGGCCTCGAAGATCTGCCACCCGTAGCCGGGGAAGTAGAGCTCGGCCCATGCGTGCGAATTCCGTTCGCGGATCGTGAAGGTCTTGTCCTGGTTGAGCGCGCCGGGGGCGAAGCCGACCGCCACGCGCGCTGGTATCCCAAGGCTGCGCGCCATGAGCACCATTGCGCTGGCGTAGTACTCGCAGTAGCCGACCTTTCCCTTTTCGTCGAAGAGGAAGAAGTCGACGAGGTCCTGACCCGGCGTGGTCGGAACCGGAGCGTCTGTCGCGTATTTGAACCTCGCGTCCTGGCTCAGGAATTGAGCCACTGCCTTGGCGCGGAAGTAGGGATCGGTGGCCCCCGCACCGGCCGCCAGTTGGAGCGCGAGCTCCTTCGTGCGAGCGGTCACGCCGGTGGTGTTGAGGTACAGGTCCCGAATGGCCTTCGGGTAGTCGGTGCCCGCTCCCGAGAGCTGCCCCTCGGTTGCGTGCGAGATCGAGACGCTGATCTGGTAGGCCTCGCCCGGCGCGATCGCGTTCGCCGCCTCCAATCCGCCGATGAGCGGTTGCTTGCCCGTCTCGTAGACGACCAGCGGGGCGAAGGCCTTGATCGGGAAGCCCGGCGCGAAGAGGCTGCGACCGAGCGCCTTCTCCATCTTCACCGTGACCGTCTCGACGACCGGCTCCTCGGCGATCGGTCGCTCGGTGGTGTCGCCCGGAAAGATCACGTTCCCCGGTGCCACCTGGCGCTTCTGTCCCTCGCTCCGGGTCCAGCCTCGGCCGGTGTAGACGTCGTACGTGGCGGTTCGCAGGTAGTACGGCTTGGTCGAGGCCACGGTCATGACCGTGTCATCCTTGCTGATCCACTTGCCGGTCACCGTGAAGCGCGACCCGAAGCTGGTGCCACTGATCCGCGAGTCTGGATTGGTGAGCGTGCCGAAGACCCCGTCGACGCTGTCCTGGACGTCGGACCAGACGGTGTCCAGGTTGCGCCAGGCGCTCGTCAGCGGCGCCGCCACCGCCACGCTCGTGAGGATCCACGCCAGCACGATGCTGCTCGCAGCGAAAAGGATCCCGCTCCGCATGATGGCCGCCGGCACCTCGGCGTTTTCGTTGACCCGTCGACGCAGCCAGCCCTCCTGCCGGCCGACCAGCGTCACACGCAGCCAGAGCAGCAGCGCCGCTGCGACAAAGAGGACCAGGTGGCCGAAGAGGTTGGTGAAGGTGGCCGACATGTTGGTGATCAGGGCGGCCCCGACGAGCACGACGGCATCGACCAGCCGGTGGTGCCGATACAGCGTATAGGCGGCCATGAAGGCCGTGGTCCACATCAGCACCCCGAGCCCGAGGGCGTAGGGGGTGAGCTGCGGCGGGTAACCGGTGCGGAGCAACACGACCAACCACGAGAGGAGGTCGTCGCGCAGCGCGAAGAGGCGGCCCATCTGGGTCAGCTGCGGGAAATACTCGCCACCGATGCTCCAGACCAGCACCAGGGCTCCGAGCAGCGCGGCGATCGGTATGGTCAAGGCCACGCTCAGCGGCGTGACGGCGAGCAGGGCACCGAAGAGCGCCGCCAGTAGCGCAACCGGCACGAGATACTCGCTCTGCTCGAGCCAGCCGGCCGCCTGCACCGCCCAGGCAAGGCTCAGCAGCATGATGACCAGCAGGATCAGGCTGAGCCAGCCTTCCCGCGGCTTGGCCAGGCGGTCGCTGAAGCTAGACACGAGCCCGCTCCTGGCCGGAGAGCGCTTCGCTCAGGTGGTCGCCTGCGCGCACCAGCCGATGGGGAACGTCGTACTCCGCGAGAGCGTGGCGCACGGCGGTCAGCTCGGCCCGGGAATTGGGATCGGGCTCGCGTTCGACCCAGGAGGCGCGATCGAGGAGGATCACCAGCGCGGCGACCCCGCGTCGGCGGAGCGATGCGATGGCGCGGACCCAGTCCCGCTCCACGGATCCGGTGATGATGCACAGCGTCATCCCGCGACGCAGCTGTGGAAGCGTGCCGAGCACCACCTCAGCCAGGGGCTTGGAGCCGTCCGCCTGCACGTTGGCGAGCAGGTGCAGGATCTTCTGCTCGACGCGCGGGCCGCGATCCGGCTGGAGGATCAGCATCCGGCGCGCTGAGGCGGTGATCGCCACGGAGCGGTTGTCGGCGAGCGTGCGCACGGCAATGGACGCGGCGGCGGTCACCGCCGCCTCGACCGAAGCCTCCGGGCCGATCCCCGCGTGGACGGAACGGTCGAGGTCGAGCAGCATCCAGAGATCGGCCGCCGCCTCGAGGTCGAACTCCTTCACCTGCAGCTCACCGTGTCGGGCGGTCGAGAGCCAGTGGATCCGGTTGAATGCATCGCCGTAGACGTAGGGCCGCACCGTGCTGACCAGCGGCGAGGAGGCCTCGAAGCGGCGACGCACCGGCGTCGTGCCGTCGATTGGCGAGGGGGGCAGTCGCCAGTGCGGGAGCGGCACCACCTCTGGGAAGACGACGATTCCCGTCGCCTGCCCGATCAGCATCTCGCTACCGAAGAAGCCGAACGGGTCGCCGGTGCGGACCCGCAGCGGGCCCAGGCGGTAGCTCCCGCGGCGAGTCAGCGTCACCTTGGCGAGCCACTGCCGAGAGCCCCCACCCTGCACCCCCACCACGCGGCCGGGAAGGCTGACCGGCAGGTCGGACTCGCTCCACAGCTCGATCCATGGCTTCGCCCAGCGATCCTGATTCTCGACGCGATATACCGCCTGCAGCAGCTCCCCGACGTGGGTGCGCGGGTTCATGACCCGGTAATCGGCCCTCACGCCGGTGAGCCCGCGTCGGGCGAAGTACCACGACCCGACCAGCAGGGCGGCCAGCAGGTAGACCAGGAAGAAGAGGAAGTCGATCCCCGTGCTGAAGGCAGCGACCACGAGCACCGTGCCGAGGAAGACGACCCGCAGCTGCCGGCTCAAGCCGTGCATTGGTCGATCCTCCGCCTGCTAGCGGACCGGCGCGACGTTTGTTTCGGTCACCGGCACAGCGGTCAGGATCTCGCTCACGATCTGATCCGGGTCGACCTCGCGCAGCGACGCCTGGCTCTTGACGATCAACCGATGGGCGAGGACCGCCACCGCCAGCTCCTTCACGTCGTCCGGGATGACGTAGTCCCGGCCTGCCAGCGCCGCGTACGCCTGCCCGGCGCGGTACAGGTTCAGCGAGCCGCGTGGCGATGCGCCGAGATAGACATCAGGGTGCTCCCGGGTCGCCGTCACGAGGCGCACGATGTACTCCGCGACCGCCTGGTCGACGTAGATCTCCTTGATGCCCCGCTGCATCTCCCGCAGCTCCTCGAGGTCGAGCACCTGGCCGACCGCCTCGATCGGATGCCGCCGCTTCTGTTCGTCGAGGATAACGATCTCCTCCATCGCCTTCGGATAGCCGAGGCGCAGGCGCAGCATGAATCGGTCGAGCTGTGCCTCGGGCAGGGCGAAGGTTCCCTCGTACTCGATCGGGTTCTGGGTGGCGATGACCAGGAACGGCGAAGGCATCAGGTGGCTGATCCCGTCGACCGTGGCCTGGCGCTCCTCCATGCACTCGAGCAGGGCGCTCTGTGTCTTTGGGGTCGCCCTGTTGATCTCATCGGCGAGCACCACCTGGGCCATGATCGGTCCGGGCCGGAACTCAAACTCCTGGCTCTTCTGGTTGAAGATCGAGAGGCCGGTCACGTCGGACGGCAGCAGGTCGGGGGTGAACTGGATGCGCCTGAAGCTGCATCCGATGCTCTGGCTCAGAGCCTTGGCCAACATCGTCTTGCCGACGCCGGGCACGTCCTCGATCAGGATATGGCCTTCGCAGAGCAGCGCCACGAGCGCCATCCGCACTTCCGCATGCTTCCCGACGATGACGCGCTCGACGTTGGCGACGACGCGTTCGGCAGGCTGCTGGACAGTCTTCACAGTCTCCCCTACTGGTGGGCTTCGGGTTCGGGCGCGGGCGTCGTCGCCCGGTTCCCGCGCAACACAATACCCCAGCCGGTAACAGGACGGTTCAGACCCGACCGATGCGGGCCTTCAGCCGCCCGCCTGCAGCTTCAGCCACTCGGCCATGACGGCGCCGCCGATGGGAGCCGCGTTGCCGGAGCCGGACCCTCCGCCCTCGACCAGGACCGCGACCGCGATCGCCGGCGCCGCACCCTCCTGCGCCGGCGCGAAGCCGATGAACCACGAGTGCGGTTGCTGCCCCTCGCCTCGCTGGGCGGTCCCCGTCTTCCCCGCGGTCTTGACACCGCTCACCCCGTAGAGCTTCACCGCGCCGGCCCCCGCGTAGAGCGCGCCGAGCGGCCCCTCCACGGCGTCGATCATGGCAGAGCGCACCGTCGCAGCGGTCCCGCCTGACACGACGCCGCGCCCTCCACCTCCGGCATACGTCTCGAGCACGTTCGCGCTTGGGGCGCCATCCGAGTGGGAGCGGACATCACGGACCGCGAACGGGTGCGGCATGGCTCCTCCATTGCCGATGGTCGCGGCGACGAGCGCCATCTGGATCGGTGTCACATCGACCCTGGCCTGTCCAAATGAGGCGCTCGCCAGCTCCACCTGATCGCTGAACGGTGCGCAGCCGTCGTCAGTTGGAGCGGTGACATATGAGGGCGCAACCGGGAGCTCTCTACCCGAGGGGCCGATCGCAAGGGCCGAGCAGAAGCCGAAGCGGCGAGCGTACTCGAGGAATCGCTCCGCTCCGAGCTCGAGCCCAACGTGGGCGAAATAGATGTTGCTCGATACCTGGAGGGCGGGTGACAGGTCCCAGAGCGCCGGCTGCACCGGCGAGAGGTCATGCTCGGTGATCGTGAACCCCTCCACCGTGAAGCCTTCCGTCTCCTGCTTCGGCTGATCCGGGAAGGTGGTCCGCGACGTGATCGCACCCCCGTCGAGTGCCGCGGCTGCGGTAAAGACCTTCATGATCGACCCGGGCGTGTAGCGCTGTCGATCCCGTGCCACGAGCGGGTTGTTGGGCTGCGCGCGGATGGAGTCCATCGCGACGCCGGCGGGCTCGGGCTCGCCGGAGATCGGCGTCGCGTCGAAGGTCGGGGTCGACGTGATGGCGAGAATGGCACCTGTCGACGGGTCGAGGGCGATGACAGCACCGATGCTCGACCCGAGCTGCGCCGCCGCGAAATCCTGCAGCCGCCTGTCGATCGTGAGTGTCAGATCCTTCGGCTCCGGCCGGCGTGCCAGGATCTCGCCGACCAGGTCGCGGATCGGATTCGGATCGGCGCGCCCGGTGAGCAGGTCGTCGAATGCCCGCTCGATTCCGGTGGTGCCGAATCGCAGGCTGGCATAGCCGAGGAGGTGGCTGAAGGCAGGATCAACGTAGCTGCGCCGGCTGACGCCGTCGGTCACTGTGCTGGACGCGACGACCTCGCCTCGCGCATCGAAGATCGTGCCCCGCGGCTGGCTGCGGTGTGCCGCGATCACCTGTGGGTTGTCCTCACGCGCGGCCAGCTGCGGCGCATCGATCACCTGCCAATAGGCCAGCCCGCCGGACATCACGGCGAAGCCGAGCAGCAGGTAGAGGCCGAGGCGCCGCACGTTGGTGCCGATCATGGCGGCGCCTCCCGGGGGGCGACGTCGAGCGCGGACCGGTGGCTGATGGCAAGGAGTAGCCCGACCATCAGGAAGCTGGCGAGGAGACTGCTGCCGCCATAGCTGACGAATGGGAATGTGATTCCGGTCAGGGGCACAAGCTTCAGATTGCCGGCCACGATGATCAGCGTCTGGAGCCCGAGGCTCGCGGTCAAGCCCACCGCCAGCATGGTGCTGAAGTCGTCACGCGCCAGCATGGCAATTCGCAGCCCTCGGAAAACGAGCGTCAGCATCAGGGCCAGCAGCGCGACCGCGCCGATCAGGCCGAGCTCCTCGGCGACCGCCGCGAAGATAAAATCGGTATGGACGAACGGGATCGGCAGCACGCCATTGATCATCGGCAGTCCCTGCCCCAGTCCTTCGCCGAAGAGGCCACCGCGACCGAAGGCGTAAATCGCCTGCACCGTCTGGTAGCCGGCGCCGGTCGGGTCGGCGAACGGGTCGATCCAGTTGTCGACCCGCACCCGCACATGGCCGAAGAGCTTGTACGCCAGGAACGCGCCAGCAAGAAAGAGCAGGATCCCGATCAGCACGTAGCTGCGGCGCCCTGTCGCCACGAAGAGCATCGTCAGGAAGATGCCGAAGAAGAGGAGCGCGGTGCCGAGATCCTTGCTGAAGACGACGATCCCCATCACGATCACGAACATGGCAAGCATCGGCAGCAGGTAGGGGAGCGGCGGGATCGCGACCGGGCCAACCCTGGAGCTTGCCTCGGCCAACAGGGTGCGACGCTCCGCCAGGTAGGCGGCGATGAAGACGACCAGGACCAGCTTGATGAACTCGCCCGGCTGGAACTGAACGGGTCCGAGGTCGATCCAGAGCCGTGCCCCATTCACCTCCTTGCCGAACTGGAAGGTCGCGATCAGAAGCACCGCTCCGGCCGCCGCCCAGGTGTACTTGTAATGCCGCAGAATCCCGTCATCCCGGAGGCCGATCGCCACCGCCAGCATTGCAATCAGCCCGACCGCGAACCAGAGCGCCTGCGTCGCCGCCATCCCAAGCTGGATCCCCAACACGCTGGTGCCTGCCAGCTCCTGCGGTAAGCGGTTCAGCATGACAAGACCCATGCCCCCCACCACCCCGACCAGCGGCAGCACGAGCTGATCGCCTCGGAAGCCGCTTGCGACGAGCACGACGTGCGCCGTGAGCATGAGGCCGACGTAGGCGATCGCCAGGCCCAACGGCCCGGGCTCGAGCTTCCCGCTCTGCGCGATATGGGTGACCGCGAAGCCGAGCGGGACCAGGACCAGCAGCGGTAGGAGCATGCGGAGCTCGACCGCCCGCCAGCTGATGTGCATCAGGTCTGGCGGCTCAGCGATCCAGGCGCATGCGGACGCGGCCGATCGTCACTTCGTCCCCAAAGGAGAGCGCGACCGGACGATCGATCCGGTGGCCGTTGACGTAGGTGCCGTTGGTGCTCCCCTGGTCTTCGACGAACCACGATCTGCCGCGAAAGGTGAGCATGGCGTGGCTCGCGCTCGCGAAGTCGTCTTCGACATAGATGGTGTTGTTCACGTTGCGGCCAATGGAGTTGATGGGCCCGAGGGCGATCGTGGAGCCGGCTGGCGGCTCGTCCTCTGGCGACTCGAGCACCGCCAGGCGCCCGATTCCGGCGCGAGAGGCAGCCTGGGTGCGCTCCGCGCTGCGCAGGTCGTGGAGAAGGGAGCGCGCGAAGCCGAACAGTACGACGTACAGAATTGCGAGGAAGCCGAGCTGCAGGGCGAGGAGCACGATCCGGAGAAGCTCTCCGGTCATTCGCGCATCCAGAATTCGAGCTCCGTATCGCCGACCCGGATGAGGTCGCCCGGCCCGAGCGCGATCTCGCTCACCTGCTGGCCGTTCACGGCCGATCCGTTGCGGCTGCCGAGATCTGCAAAGCTGTAGGCGCCGTGCTGCAGCTTCAGCTGGCAGTGATGGCGGCTGACGAGCGGGTCGTCCACGATGACGTCGTTGTCGCTCGCTCGCCCGACGCTGATCAGCGGTCCGCCGAGGTCGAACTGCACCGGGGCGGAGCCGGCCGTGCTGACCAGCAGGTAGGCCCGCCGCGCCGAATCGGGCGCGTCGCCGTCGCGGGCGGCGCGGTTGAAGACCATGGTGTCCGAGGTCGCCGCCAGCGGCTGGTCCTCCCGGACGCGTGATCCCGCCTCGTCGGCCACGCGTGCCGCGACCCGCACGTCGCCGCGCCGGGTCGTGCTGTCTGCGAGGAGCTGGACCCGCGGACGGGCCACAAGCCGATAGCGCTCGCGCCGCGCTCGCGCCAGGACTCCGTGCGCCAGGTCATCCTCGAGCGCGCTGCGGTAGGACTCAAAGGATCCGAAGTCGGTGGGGTGGAGGTGGAGATCGTATTGGTTGGGGACGATGACGCCCTGGTCACCGAATGACTTGTTGGTGTCCATGGCGCGCTCGATCCGCTTCACGAGGTTGACCGGCTGCAGCTTCGCCCCAAGGCGCCCGGCCGGGGCCTCGAACACGCGCTCGAGGAAGGCCTCGACCTTCGACAGTATCCCCATTCGCGGCCGATCCTAGCACGCGGGGTACGAACGGCTTCTCGAAGGGAACCAAAGCGGCCATGGGGGATCGTCGGGGCTCGTCGGTATACTGTGGCCCCCTGATTTGCCGCCGCTAGATCGGTGTTTTTGAGAGCGGATGACAGAAGCCATCACTGAATCCTTCTGCGAACGGTGCGGGACGCGCTATGAGTTCAAAGCGCCCACCCGCCTGAACGCCATGCGCAAGACCCGAGGCGTCGTCACAGGACTGCGCAACTACATCATGAGCCAGGACGCTCTGGGCGACGCCATCGGCGACGGCATTCGGACAGAGGAGGAGGCCCTCGCCTCTCATCAGCTCGACGCATTCCACGAGTCGTTCAGCTTCTGCATCGACTGCCGCCAGTACACATGCGTCAACTGCTGGAATGATGGCGCCGGACGGTGCCGCTCCTGCGTTCCGATTACAGGCGCCGACGACTTCCTGCGGCAGTTGGACGCGGCGACTGCGTACGATGCTGTGCAGGCCGCGGAGCTGAAGGGCGCAACGCTGGAGCTCGGGACGGCCTGGCCTTCCTCTGACCTCGTCATGGCGGAGGCGAATGGCAACGGCCACCCCGACATGGCCTGGCCGGCAGACGAGCTCGAGCCGATTATCGAGGCACTCGAGGAGCCGCTTGTGCTCGAGCCAATTGCCGAGCAGGTCGTTGCCGAGCTGGAGGCCGAGCGGGTCGTTGCCGAGCCGGTCGGTGCCGAGCTCGAGCCAATCGCCGAGGCGGTCGAGGAGCCGCTTGTGCTCGAGCCAATCGCCGAGCCGGTCGTTGCCGAGCTGGAGCCCGAGCCTGAGGCTCAGCCGTTCCAGTACGCCCTCGAGCCGGAGCCGATCCAGGTCGAGCTTGAGCCCGCCGCGGCCGCGATTGTCGAGCCGCCGGTCCACATCCTTGCCTGGGATGAGGATGCAGCAGCGCAGGCTGAGCCGGAGCCGGTGCTGGCGGAGACCGCCGCTGAGCCGGAGCCGGTGCTGGCGGAGGCTGAGCCGGAGCCGGTCGCGGCCGAGGCCGGCCCTGAGCCAGAGCCGATCCCCTTCGACCGGCGCAGCTACGCGCCTATCAGCGAGACGATCATGCCGATGCCCAGACCGGCCCCGGCGCCCGCAAGAGACCGCGTTGCCGCCGAAGCAGACACCGCGGCCCTCGCCGCGCGCCGCGCTCAGCTGGACAGCCTGGGCCTCGATGACCCGGGGCAGGGCTCGGTCGGGAGCTCGCGACCAAACATGCTCCCCTATCGGTCGCGCGGCGCCTCGCCGGGCTCAACCGATCTCAGTCGGCGGATGGTCGCCCATGGAGGCGTCTCGTTCTGGGACGCCTCAGCCCGCGAAGTGGCGGAGGCGATGAGCCATGTTGGGGTCCAGAGCTGTGGCCAGTGCGGGCTCTCCCTGTCGGCAAGCGCCCACTTCTGCCGACGTTGCGGTACGCAACAGAAGCGCTCCGCCTGATCTCCGCTTGATCTCCGCCTGGTCCGGCGCCGGTCCTTCAGGCGATGGCGATCAGCGCCCGTCCGACTGGCTTGACGGTTTCGGGGAATCAGGTGCTGATGAGCCGCCGCTGCTGTGCGACTCCGATGCCGAGGTGCTCGCAGTCGCGTCGCTGCCAGACGCCGTGCCGGATTCCTGCGATGAACCGTCCTTCGAGGACTTCTTCGGGGGTGCACCCCGGGAGGACGAGTCGGAGGTCGAGCTGCGGGAATCGGTCTTGTAGAAGCCCGTTCCCTTGAAGATGATGCCGGTCGGATAGAAGACGCGACGAAGCTGCCCGCCGCAGATCTCGCAGGTGGTCGGACCGTCCTCCAGCATGGAGTGGATCACTTCGGTCGTGTTGCCGCAGCTGCGGCACTGGTAATCGTAGGTCGGCACGTTATCGGGGCCCGAGATTCGGGCTCATTCCTTCCGAACGGTTGAGGTCGGCTCAGCGGAGCTCGCGCGGCATGATGGCAGGCGCGCCGAGCGGGCGCAACGCGCAGGTGGGTCGGGATCAGGCGCCGGAGGTGCGGGTCCCGAACCGGAGCCACCATGGCCGCTCTGCGGCCGCTGGGGCAGGCGATGCCTCGGGCCGGGAGATGAGGCGCGCGACCCGATGAAGATCGTCGGAGATCTTCTCCTTCGGGAACTTGGTGATGACCGGTTTTCCCTCGTTGGCGGCCATCACAGCCTTCGGCCCGGCAGAGACGATGGTGGCGGAAATCGGGAGCCCGAGGGACCGCGCCATGTCGGCGAGCTTGATGCCGTGGTTCGCCCGGTTGACGATCACCCGCACCATGCTGCCGAGGCCAACCTCACGTGCAAGGTCTAGGAACTGCGCACTGTTGCGCAGCGCTCCCACCTCCGGAGTGATCACCAGGAAGATCTCGTCCGAGAGAGTCAGCATCGCCATCGTGCGGTCGTCGTAGCCAGGGTGGTTGTCAACGATCACGTGGGAGTGATGCCGCTTCGCCCAGCGAAGGGCGGCGAGGAGCAGGTCGACGCCGACGCGCTCGGACTGGCCGGGATCGCTGCCCCACGTGAGCACTCGCACGCCGCTCTGCGTGTGGGTGCTGATCAGAAGCTCGAAGGCCGCATCGGTCCACTCCTCAGGGGGGCTGTCAGCCAGGTCGGCGAGGCCGTAGCGGAACGGCACCTCGAGCACGGCCGTCACGTTGCCGACGCCGACGTCTGCGTCGAGCAGGAGCACCTGCGAGCGGGTCTGCTCGCGGAGGGCGACGGCGACGTTGACTGCGATGGTCGTCTTGCCAACCCCACCCTTTGGCGCGAAGACGCTGACGACGTGTCCTTCGCCGGCGATGGGCGCGCTGCTCAGCGCATCGGCATCGACCCAGGAGGAAGACTCCGCGGGCAGGCTGCTCCCGGCGCGAATGAGGAGCGCCTGCAGCCGGAAGACGAGCGCCTCAGGCGGGATCGGTTTCAGAACGTACTCGTCGCTCGGGCCTCCAACGCCGGCGGGAAGCGCCTCGCTCTCCGGGCCCAACAGGAGCAGGGTCGTCACCTGGCGGGGTCCGTGCAGCGCGCCGTAGGCGGCGGCCACCACGGATGCCGGCAGGTCGCAGTCGAGCACGGCAAGCTGGAGATCGCCGCCTTCGCTCAAGCGATGGCTGGCTGCTTCCATATCGGTGATCGACTCAAAGCCGGCCCGCGTCAACGCCTCAACGTACGCGGCAGGATCATCGGCCAAAGCGAGCAGGACGGACGGTCGGTCCATGCAGATTCCTTGTGTGACGAACGGTGACGGACCGCACAACTATCAGCCGGACCCACCCGACCGACAATGGGACTCGGGACCATTGGCGGTGCGCTGAAAGTACCTATCGGCCGTCGCGAGCGGCTAGGCTCCCCGCACCATCCGCATACCGCACTTGGGGCAGTAGAACGCGGTCGCGCTCCCGGCCTCGAAGCCGCAGTGCGCACAGACGAGACCCGATCTCAGACCGATTGACGGCAGCCGTGCCTGTTCGGCGGCCCCGAGACTGTAGCCGGAGGCGATCACCTGCTGATACAGGGTGCTCACCAGCCTCTGGCCAATCCGCCCGGTGTCAGCCCGCAGCCCCCTTCCGCCCCAGCCGACGACCGATCGTATGACGAGCTCGCCAGACAGCTCGTCCCAATGGCTGGCGAACCCACCCACAATGGCGTTGTATTCGGGGTAGCCGCTCGTATCGGTCTCGCCGTGAAGCAGTGCGCAGAAAAACGTGTCGACGGTCATGTCCAGCGCTTCGGTGAGCTCGAGCACATACAGGCCGTGCCGACCGATCGGCCCGAGATCGCGCCGCGCCAGGACCCATTGCTGCATCTCATTGAAGCGCTCGATCGTTGGCGCGCCCTCGCTGTATTCCAGCGGCAAGGGCTCGATGACCTCGACCGGCGTCATGCTGAGCGGCTCGATGATCCCCGGGATCGCCCGCAGCACGTTGGCATCTGGCGCCAGGCGGAGCCCATCGCTGCTCTTGGCGACATACGAGAGCTTCAGTGAAAAGCTCTCGGCGGCCACCTCCTCCTGCACCGCCTGGGGGATTGGCGGGGGCTCTGGCTCTTCAGTCTTCTTGCGCCTGAGGAATGACATCTGTCCATCGGAGTGCTACGACAAGCGGCGATTCTAGCAGCCGCGGACGTGGTCCCATCTCTCTCCTCGAGCTGGGCTCAGCTGGAGCTGAGCTGTCGAAGGCGCTCCTCGAGCTCGGACAGGCGGCCGCGCTCCCTGGCGACCACCTCGGGCGGGGCCTTCGCGACAAAGGATGGGTTGGCGAGGAGGCCGCGCAGACGCTCGATCCCGTTCCGCAGCTCCTCCCTCTGGACCTGGCGGCGCTTCCCGGCATCACCCATCCCGTCGGCGGCCGGGAACCATGCAGCGCCTAGCGGCGAGGCGGCGACCGCGGCGGGGCGCTGATCCTGCGGCGCGATCTCGATCGGGCGCACGCGGGCGAGCGGCTCGATGTAGTCACGGCCGCGCTCGATCGCGGCGGCCGCCGACGCATCGCTCGGAGCGATGGCGAGCGGCAACCACGCGCCCGCCGCCGCGCCGGACTCCGTGCGCAGGTTGCGCACCGCTCGTACCAGCTCCATCAGACCCGCCATCTCCTCCTCGGCCGACGGCTCACGAACGTCCGCGCGCGGCCAGGGGGCGGTGATGAGCAGAGGCTCATCACCGGTAGCGCCGGCGGCGACGCTCCCGAGCGCGTCCCAGATCTCCTCGGTGACGAAGGGCATGATGGGGTGTGCCAGCCGCAACAGGTCGGCGAGCACGCCCGCGGCGCAGGTCCAGACGCGTGCCCGGTCCTCGTCTGAACTGTCATTGCGACGGAGCTCGACCTTGGCCAGCTCCAGGAACCAGTCGGCGAACTCGTTCCAGGCGAACTCGTGCACGGTTGCCGCATAGCCACCCATATCGAGGGCATCGAGCTGTCGGGTGGCGCGCCCGGTTGTGTCGGCCAGGCGTGACCGGATCCACCGCTCGGCAAGGGTGGGCGCCCCTGCCGGCTGAGCGAACGGCTCCGGTCGAGCGCCAAGCACGTAGCGCGCGGCATTCCAAAGCTTGTTGGTGAAATTGCGCGCGCCGTCGAGCTTCGAGTCCGTCAGACGCTGGTCGTTTCCAGGCGAGGTGCCGATCACCAGAGCGAAGCGCAGCGCATCGGCGCCGATCTCGTCGATCATCCCCAGGGGGTCGACCACGTTGCCCTTCGTCTTGCTCATCTTCAGGCCGCCGTCGGCCCGGATCAGGCCGCTCAGGTAGACGGTGCGGAACGGCTCCACCCCGGTGCAGAAGAGGCCCAGCATCATCATGCGGGCGACCCAGAAGAAGAGGATGTCATAGGCGGTTTCCATGACGGTCGTTGGATAGAAGCGCTCCATGTCGGGCGTTTGCTCCGGCCAGCCGAGCGTCGAGAACGGCCACAGGCCGCTGCTGAACCAGGTGTCCAGGATATCGGTCTCCTGCGTCAGCTCGGAGGCCGGGCGGCCGCACTCTGCGCAGGCGTCGGGCCCTTCGGCGGCATCGGTCACAGTGATATGTCCGTCCGGGCAGAACCAGGCCGGAATGCGGTGCCCCCACCACAGCTGCCGGCCCACTGCCCAATCGTGGATCGTCTCCATCCAATGGGCATAGACCTTCACGAAGCGCCGCGGCACGATCTCGGTCCGACCCTCAGTGACCGATGCGAGCGCTCGTTCGGCGAGCGGCTTGACCCGGACGAACCATTGGACGCTCAGCCGCGGCTCGCTCACCGTGCCGCACCTGTCGCAGCGGCCCACTGACATCTGGTGCGGCCGCTCGTCGTGCAGATCGCCCATCTCCCGCAACCGCTCGACGATCCTCTCGCGCGCCTCATATCGATCGAGACCGGCGAACTCGGCACCAGCCTCGTTGATGCGGGCCTCGTCGGTGAGCACGTTGATTGCCGGCAGCCCGTGACGCTGCGCCATCGCATAGTCATCGGGGTCGTGCGCCGGGGTGATCTTCACGGCGCCCGTGCCGAAGTCTCGCTGCACGGCGGGATCGGAGATGATCGGGAGCGATCGGCCCAGGAAGGGAAGGACCGCGTACCCGCCGACCAGGTCGGCGTAGCGCTCGTCGTCCGGGTGCACTGCCACGGCCACATCGCCCAGGAGGGTCTCCGGCCGCGTCGTGGCAACGCTGATCCAGCGTCCGGGATCCGGCTGGCCGTCGTCGCCGGCCAGGTGATATCGGATCGTCCAGAGCGTGCCCTGCTCCTCGACATGAACGTTTTCGAGATCGCTGATGGTCGTGAGGCAGCGCGGGCACCAGTTGACCAGCCCCTCGCCGCGGTAGACCAGACCGGCATCCCAGAGCTTTTTGAACGCGGCGCGCACGGCGCGGGCACTGATCGGATCCATGGTGAAGCGCAGCCGACTCCAGTCGGCGCTGGCCCCCAGCCTCCTGTGCTGCAGGCCGATCACGTCGCGGGTCACCTCCATGAAGCGCCACATTCGCTCGAGGTACCGCTCGCGACCGAGCGACTCCCGTGTCTCCCCCTCCTCCGCGAGGATCCGATCGAGCACGAACTGCGCGGAGATGCTCGCGTGGTCGACCCCCGGAAGCCAGAGCGTATCCTCGCCGCGCATGCGGTGGTAGCGGACGAGGGTGTCCTCGACCGTGGTCCGCGCCGCATGGCCCAGGTGCAGCGAGCCAGTCACGTTCGGCGGCGGCTGGATGATGACGAACGGCTCGGCACCCTCGGGCCGCTCGGGCGCAGGTGTGAACGCGCCGCTCTCGAGCCAGCGCTCATAGATGCCAGGCTCGACGGAGGCGGCGTCGTAGCGCGGCGCGAGCTCGCGTCGTATCGTTGTCGTCATCTCCGCCTCCCAGGACAAGCAAAGAGCCCGCTCGTCGAAGGACGAACGGGCCGTGGTACCACCTTCGTTCGGCTGCACCGGCTGGGCCGATGCTGCCCTCACTCCGCGCTATCGGGCGGGACCCGGCCGGCTCGCGTACGACTTCCCTCGCCCGTTTCGAAGCGGGTTCGCAGCCTATGACCCGCCCTCTCTGGCGGCCGATGGCGAGGTACTCCTCACGGTCAACGCCGTGCCGAGGAGTCTAGCACGGCGCCCCGACCGGAGGCCTTTGCCGCTAGCGGGCCGGACGACTGATCGCGACCCGCAGGGCGCCGTCGGGCTGGCGTTCGATGGTGGTGGCGCCGCGCTCAACCGTGCGGATCGCCGCCTCAAGGTCAAAGCTGCCGGCGTGCGTCGCGCGGTAGACGAATTCGCCGGACGGCCCCAGGCTGAGGGTGACGGATCGGATCCCGTCCACCCCTTCGAGGCCCTGCTTGAAGGCGGTAATGGCGCCAAAGCTGCCCAGCCCCTTGACCACCACCGTGGTGGCAACCTCGGCATCATTGGTTTCCGCGGCGGCGGGCGCGGCTGAGGCGGGCTTAGCAGCTGCCTTTCCTGCGGCCTTTCCGCCGAGCTTGACGTCGAGCTCGGCCAGGCGGGCCGCGAGCTCGGCGTCGCTGGGCTGCTTCTCGGCCTCGGCGGCTTCCGCGGTCGAGGCTGTCGCTGTCTCGGCGGTGGTGGTGGTCGCATCTGCCGCGGGCGTACCGTTGGTCGGCGCCGCCGACTCCTCCGCAGCCGGGGCCTCACCCAGGCCGAGTGCTGCCATGCTCCGCTCGGTGTTCGTCTCGCTCACTTCGGCGGATGCCGTCGGTGCGCTCGGTGCCTTCGGTGCGCTCGGTGCCTTCGGTGCGCTCGGTGCGTCGAGCGCGATTTTCGGCGCGTGCGGCATGCGCTTCGCGGCCGCCGCGAAGGCTGCAGGATCAGTGATGGCGGTCAGCTGCGCGAAGAATGCGTCGAGCTCCCGCTCGTACTCCGTTACCCGGCCGCCAACCTCCTCGGCCTCGCGCTCGGCTCGCTTCGCGTCAGCGGCCAGCTGCTGCTCGAGCTGTTGGCGCCGCGCGGTGACCCGCGACTCGGCCTCTGAACGAATCCGTTCCGCCTCGGTCTTGGCCGACTCGCCGATGGCGGTGACATCCGCCTCGGCTCGGCGACGCAGCTCGGCAGCACGCTCCTCGGCCTCGCTCTTGAGGCGCGCGACATGCTCCTCGACCTTCGTCCGCAGCTGTGCCACGTCGTTGCTCCGCGCGTGTTCGGCGACCCCGCGCATGGCGGCGATCATCTCGAGCAGGAACTCGCTCGTGGGCTCCGACTCAGGCGCGGCGGCGGGAGGCGCAGGCTCGGCGACGGTCTGCTCTGGCGTAGGCACGGGTGTCGCCTCCTTGGCGCTTGCCTCCTTGGCGCTTGCCGTCTCCGGCGGCGCCTCCTTGGCGTTGGTGTTGTCCGCAGCGGCCTCTTGCTCGACCGCCTTGGTCTGGCCTTCGGGCGGCTCGCCACCTGGCGTATCGCCGGCCCATGGCAGGCGGAAGCCCGAGCGGCGGGGTGTCGAAGAGCTCATCTGCTTGGTTCCAATCCTGTCGTGGGAGCTGATTTCGCAAACGTGCGTGGTTCAGTCACACCATCCTAGACGTGACCTCACCGCCGCACGCAGCGTTCGGAAGTACCGTCGGCGGTACACCAATCGTACCCAGCCGGCCGTCGCCCGTTGCTACCATCCATCTGTGCTGACATTCCCGAACTGGGCCGACATCACGCTGAGGATTGCCGTAATCGGCGCGGTGGCGCTGATCGCCTACCTCGCGGTGCGTGCCGCCGCCCGCATCAGCGGCCGGCACCTCCTGGAACGGCGCGTGCGGCAGCACGGCGGAGAGACGCTTCAGCGGACGGAGCTCGAGCGCCGGATCAGGACCCTCGAGGGGCTCGCCGTGCGCATCGCCGCGATCGTGATCGGCGTCATCGCGACGCTCATGGCGCTCGACCTGTTCGCGATCAACATCGGCCCGGCGGTGGCAGGGCTCGGCGTGGTCGGCATCGCGGTGGGGCTGGGAGCCCAGACGCTGATCAGGGACTGGCTGGCCGGCATCTTCGTGGTGATCGAGAATCAGTACAGCGAAGGCGACGTGGTCCGCATCGCCGGGGTCGAGGGGGTCGTAGAGGACCTCAGCCTACGACGGACGGTTCTCCGCGATGTTGACGACACCGTGCACAGCGTGCCGAACGGCGCGATCATCGTCGCATCCAATACGACGCGCCTCTGGTCCCCGCTCGAGCTCGAGATCCAGGTGGCTCCCGACGCCGATGCCGACGGCGCGAGCGCGATCGTGAATGAGATCGGCGCGGAGCTGCAGGCCGACCCCGACTGGCGAGCCCGGATCCTGGCAGCGCCGATGGTGGCGCACACGTGGCGCGGCGAATCGGGGATTTCGCTCCATGTGTCCGGCCAGGTTCGCAGCGTCGATCACCTGGCCCTCCGCTCGGAGCTGCAGAAGAGGGTCACGGATGCCCTCGACCAGGCCGGCATCCGGCGGGCGGAGGACTAGGCGGACTCTTCCTCGGGCTCGTCGATGCGGGTCTCGGCCCTTCCCTTGCCGCGGCGGCGCGGCTCCGCGTCCTCGGTCTCGGTGACCAGCATCGGCGGCTGGCCGTGCTCGATCGTCTCCTGAGTGATGACCACCTTGGTCACATCCGTGCGCTCGGGGATGTCGTACATCACCTCGAGGAGCGCCTCCTCGACGATCGTCCGCAGCGCCCGGGCCCCGGTCTTGCGGTCGAGCGCCAGGCGTGCGGTCGCCTCGAGCG
>JALYSK010000061.1 GCA_030854805.1 Chloroflexota bacterium
CTCCTATGCCGCGCGCAACCTGGCGAACGCGAACTGGGAGAACGGTCCCGCCGAAATCTCGGCGGTGGAGGTCGAGCTGCCGGAGACCGGCCGGCTCCTAAACTTCAACGGGCTGACCCTGTCGCGCCTGTTCGACGATCCGCTGTGGCGCGCGCAAGCCCTGGCTGCGGTGGCGTCCGCCCTTCCCCGCGGATCGATCCGGGTTGGACTGCCCGCCGTGCTCGGCCTGAACCGGCACGCCGAGGTCCTCGCCGATGCCGAGCAGATCATCGGCCGGCGCGTCTTCGAGGTTCCCAGCCTGCCCCCATCGGTCCCCGGCCTGCGCCTGTTCGAGGCGCTTCGCGCGCGAATCCTGGGCGCGGGCGGCAGGATTCAGATCGGCTTCGACGTGGTCGATGTCGAGCGGGAGGGCTCTAGCGTCACCGCCATCCACACCGAGGCCGCCTCCCGCACGCTTCGGCTGGTGGCAGACAGCTTCGTCCTCGCCACCGGCGGCATCGCCGGAGCCGGCATCCGCGCCCGGTCGGACGGAACCATCCACGAGCGCGTGTTCGGGCTGCCGGTTGCGGCTCCGCCGCGCGACGCGTGGTTCAGCGAAGACCCACTGCGCCCGCACCCGCTCGAGGCGGCGGGCATCGAGGTCGACGCGGAGCTCAGGCCTGCGGAGCTCGAGAACGTGCGGGTCATCGGCTCGGCGCTGGCCGGGATGCATTACCTCGACCAGCGCTGCGGCGACGGCGTGGCGCTCGCCAGCGCCCATCTCGCGGCGCGCTCGCTGGCAGGCACGAAGGCGGCTGCCGCATGATCCTCCACGACGCCGGCGCCCGCGACTTCCCGCCATACAGCACCGATGCCTGCGTCAAGTGCAACGTGTGCACCACGGTCTGCCCGGTGGCGCGAGTGACCGATGCCTTCCCGGGCCCGAAGTACGTCGGCCCGCAGGCTCAGCGCTTCCGCGGCCCGTCCGTCAGCCAGACTCCGCCGGACCGGACGGTCGACCTCTGTTCGGGTTGCGGAATCTGCACCCGAGCCTGCCCGCATGGCGTCCTGATCGCCGAGACGAATAGCCGGGCCCGCGCGGCGATCGTGGATGGACGTGGTTCGAGCTTCCGAAATCGGATCATCAGCGACACCGACTTCATGATCCGGGCGGGTGCTCCGCTGGCGCCGCTCGCCAACATTGCCCTCCGCAACCGGATGGCCCGATGGATCGGCGAGAAGGTGCTCGGCGTCCATCGACGCGGGCCGCTGGCGATGTTCGCGCGCCAGACGTTCACTTCGTGGTGGAAGCGGAGCGGGGGGGCGACGACCTTGCCAGCCTCGCCCGATCCATCGAGGACTGTCGTCTACTTCCACGGCTGCGCCGTGAACGGCTTCGAGCCGGATCTCGGCCGCGATGCGGTCGATATCCTCGAGCGGAACGGTTTCACCGTGATCGTGCCCCGCCAGGAGTGCTGCGGCCTGCCGTTCATCTCCAACGGGCTGTACGGGAAGGCTCGCCAGAAGGCGGGCCGCAACCTCGCCACCCTGGCCGAGTTCGCGCGTGCCGGCTACCGGATCGTCGGAACGTCGACCTCGTGCACGCACGCGTTCAAGGCCGAGTACCGCGAGATGCTCGACCTTGCAGACGACGATGCGGCCGCCGTGGCCGATGCGACGTGGGACATCTGCGAGCTGCTCCTCGACCTCCACGATCGCGGGGAGCTCGACACCGGGTTCGCGCCGATCGTTGGGCCGCTGCCGTATCACCCGCCCTGCCAGCTCAAGTCGCACGGGATCGGCACGCCGGCGATGGACCTCTTCGCACTCGTCCCCGGGCTGCGCGCCGTCGACTCCGACCACGATTGCTGCGGCGCGGCGGGGACCTACGGGCTCAAGGTGGAGCGCTGGCAGATTGCCCAGGACGTCGGCGAGCCGCTCTTTGCCAAGGTCCGCGCCTCGGGTGCGGCCCGCGCGGCATGCGACTCCGAGACGTGCCGTTGGCAGATCGAGTCCTCGACCGGCGTTCCCACGGTCCACCCGATCAGTATCCTGGCCGAGTCCTACCGCCGGGCCGATGCACAGAAGACCGAGCCCTGGCGCCGGATCATGTGACCCCGCCCGACCGTCACTTGATCAGCTTGCGCTCCATCTGGCGCATTGCGAGCCACATGCAGATGGCGAAGAAGACCCCCAGGTAGAGCAGGTCCCAGATCTGGCCCGCGCCCAGCAGGCCGGTCGAGAGGCCCCGGATCAGGTTGATGCCGTGGTAGAGGGGCGTCAGCTGAATGACGGTCACGAGTGGGTCCGGCAGGACCCCCTCGATCGGGAAGAAGGTGCCGGAGAAGAGGAACATCGGCATCACGATCAGGCCCATCGGCACGTCGAAGTCGTTGACCGTGCGCAGATACGACGTCCCGGCCAGGCCGGCCGCCGCGAACGCGGCCGCAACCAGGAGGGCGGCGGGGATCATGAGGATCCCCCACGGCGAGAGGACGAGTCCCATCGCCACCATGATCACGAACATGCTGATCGCGTACAGGGTGGCCCGCATTAGTGCCCACAGCATCTCGCCGATCGCGATCTCCGTGATCCCCATCGGCGTCGCCAGCACGCCCTCGTACGTCTTCGCATAGTTCAGCTTGAAGAAGACGTTGAAGATCGTCTCGAAGACCGCGCCGTTCATCGCCGCGGTGGCCACCAGTGCCGGGGCGACGTACGCCGCGTAGGCGATCAGCTCGCCGCCTGGCAGCCGCACCTCCTTGACGATGCCGCCGACTCCGAGGCCGATCCCGAGCAGGTAGAAGATCGGCTCGAAGACCCCCGAGAAGATGATGATCCACTGGTGGCGGTAGACCATGATGTTGCGCTCCACCAGCCGGCGAGCGCCCCAGATCCGGGCCCAAGCGGTCGCCAGGGAGCTGGGCCGGCGGTCCGGCGCAGCAGGATGCGTGATCGCGGTCACGTGTCTAGCTCGCCATCCGGCGGGTCAGGTAGCGATCTGCCAGCAGCACGCCGATCACCAGCATGGCGACCAGATAGGCGAGGTGGATCGGGGCGGCCAGCAGATTGAGCTGGCCCAGGATCAGGCCCCGGATCAGCTCCACGCCATGGAAGAGCGGCGTGGCCCATGCCACCGCCTGGAGCTGAGGCGGGAGCTGGCTCAATGGAAAGAAGGTGCCGCTGAACAGGAAGAGCGGATTCACCACGAACCGGAAGACCGCGCTGAAGCCCACGTCGTTGCGCTGCGTCGCAGTGAAGGCCATCAGGCAGGCGCTGAAGGCGACGCCGACCAGCATCGCCACCGGAACCGCCAGCACGGCGAGCGGCGTGCGCGGAATCCCGAACACGGTGAGCACCACCAGGAAGACGGCTGCCAGGGATCCGATGCGGAAGCCGACCCAGGCGAGCTCGCCCCTGACGATGCTGCGGATCTCGACCGGCGTCGAGAGCATCGCCTCGTAGTTCCGGCCCCACATGATCTTGTTCATGATCGGGTAGGTCGACTCGAAGGTCGCGGTCTGCATCGCCATCGCGGCGAGCAGCCCTGGTCCCAGCCAGTCGATGTACGGCACCCCGCCGAAGGCCGCCGCCTGCTGCCGGGAGGAGATGAGCGCGCCGAGGCCGACGCCCATGGCGGTCAGGAAGAGGAGCGGCTGCAGGAAGCCGAACGCGAGGCTGCGGTGCCAGAGGCGCTTGTAGACGAGCCAATTGCGGTGGAAGACGCGGCCCGAGGCGGCGACGACGGTCATCCGGCTACTCGATCAAGGTCCGGCCGGTGAGACGCAGGAAGACATCCTCTAGGGTCGAGCGACGGACGAGCGCACTGTCGACGGGAATCTCGCGCTTGTGCACCTGGTCGAGGGTCTGCTCGCCGTCGGCGGTGTAGAGGAGGAGCCGGTCTGGCTGCTCCTCGATCCGGTCGGCGAGGCCGTCGAGCCGACCGTTCAAATGGTCGCGGACCGCATCGGTCACGCGCAGCTCGAGCA
>JALYSK010000062.1 GCA_030854805.1 Chloroflexota bacterium
CGTCATCGGTCAGGGAAGGGTGAACGGGGATCGAGAGCACCTCGCCGGTCAGCTGCTCGGTGACCGGGAACCGCTGGTCGCCGTAGCCAAGCGCCACGAACGGCTTCTGGCGATGAACGGGCACTGGGTAATAGATGGCGCTGCCGACGCCGCGCTCCCGCAGGCGATCGGCGAACTCGTCCCGCCGCTGCACGCGAATCGTGTACTGGTGGAACACGTGCCGGACGCCGGGACGGACGCTCGGTGTGATGACGCCCTCCAGCTCCGCCCCGTAGCGCTCGGCGATCGCGATGCGGCGCTCGTTGTAGCCCGGCAGCTTGGTCAGCTGCGCCAGACCGATGCTGGCATGCAGGTCGGTCATGCGGAAGTTGTAGCCGAGCACGTCGTGGTGGTATCGGACCTTCATCCCGTGCTCGCGGAGCAGCCGAAGCCCATCTGCGAGCTCGAGGTCGTCGGTCGTCACCATGCCGCCCTCGCCGGTGGTCATGTTCTTGGTTGGGTAGAAGCTAAAGCAGCCAGCCCCCCAGCTGCCGCTGCGGCGACCGTCGACCGCCGCCCCGTGTGCCTGGGCCGCGTCCTCCACGATCGCCAGCCCATGCCGATCGGCGATATCGCCGATGGCGTCCATCTTGGCAGGGTTGCCGTAGAGACTGACCGGCATGATCGCCTTCGTGCGCGGCGTGATGACCGCTTCGATCTGCGTCACATCGATCGTGTAGCTGGCAGCGTCGATATCGACGAAGACCGGGCGCGCGCCGGTGAAGAGAATGCTGTTCGCGCTGGCGATGAAGGTGAATGGCACGGTCACCACCTCGTCGCCGGGGCCGATCCCGTAGCCGAGCAGCGCGAGATGCAGCGCTGTGGTGCCCGAACTGGTGGCGACCGCGTGAGCCACTCCGATGAAGTCCGCGAAGCGTCGCTCGAGCTCCGCCACGCGGGGCCCCTGTGCCAGGGCACCCGCCTCCATCGCGCTCCAGACGAGCTCCTTCTCCTCAGCTCCCATCTGCGGGCGGGCGATCGGTATCACCTGAGCGTCGCCTCCATTGCGCGTCGCCCGAGGTCGGCGCGCCGCTCCACGTATCGTTCCATTGCGGCCACGATCCGCCCGGCGGTCAGGCCATCGCCGTACAGCGGCGGCCGATCTGCCGGCGTTCCCGATAGCGCAGCAGCGATTGCGCCGGGTAGGTCTGCCGGCCTCGGTGCGAGCCGATTCCAGCCCGCCCTCACGGTCTCCACCCATTCGGTCTCCGTGCGCAGCGTGACACACGGCACGCCGGCGAGGTAGGCCTCCTTCTGCACGCCGCCTGAGTCGGTCGCCACCAGCGCGGCGTTGCGCTCCAGCGCGACCATCTCGAGGTACCCCGCCGGTTCCGTCGGAATGAGGTTTGCCGGCAGTGCGACGGCGGCTCCTTCCAGCGTGGCGCGCGTGCGCGGATGAATCGGGAAGATGACGGGCCGATCCCCGGCAAGGGCACCGACCCACGCGGCGAGGCGGCGCGGGTCATCGACATTCTCCGCGCGATGGAGCGTGAGGAGCAGGTAGCCTGGGTGCTCGCCAGCCACATGCGGCAGCCTGCCCTCCGTCCGCTCGACGGCCCACGAGAAGGCGTCGACCATCACGTCTCCCACCTGCTCGGCCCGGTCGCCCAGTCCCTCGCGCTCCAGGTTCCGCATGGCGGCGTCGGTGGGGGCCAGGAGGAGGTCCCCGAGATGATCGGCAACCACGCGATTGCGCTCCTCGGGCATCGCCAGGTTGAACGAACGGAGCCCGGCCTCCACGTGCGCCAGCCAGGGACGAACGCCGTCGTCATAGGCGACCTTCGAGCCGACGATCGCGGCAGCCAGCGTCGAGTTCGTGTCGCCGTAGACCAGGACCCCATCGGGCCGATGCTCGAGCACGACCGGCTCGAGGCGGCGCAGGATCTCGGAGGTCATGAGCGCATGGCTGCCGCTGCCGACCTCGAGGTTGAGGTCGGGCTCCGGAATCTCGAGCTCTCGGAAGAAGGACGCACTCATCGCGTCGTCGTAATGCTGGCCGGTGTGCACCAGGAACTCTTCGTGGCTGCGGCGAAGTGAGCGGCTGACCGGCGCCGCTTTCACGAACTGCGGGCGGGCGCCTACCACAGTGAGGATCCTCACGGAGCTTCCTCTGGCGGAAAGGCGGCGCCGCAATGCGGGCACGCGCCGAGGAATCGGCGCCCGTCCTCGTCGCGAAGGGGCTGCCCGCAGGGACATGCCGCGCCGATGCGTCGCGCCGGGTTGCCGACGACGAGGGCATAGTCCTCCACATCGCGAGTCACCACGCTGCCGGACCCGATCAGGGCCCATGCTCCAACCGTCACGCCGGGCAGGATGACGCTCGCCGCTCCAAGCGCGGCCCCGCGGCGGACCAGGATCGGCGAGACATCCCAGTCGTCAACGGCCTTCAGAGAACCGTCGACATTCACCGCGCGCGGAAATCGATCGTTCGTGAAGCACACGTGGGGACCAATGAAGACGCCGTCCTCGATGGTCACGCCCCGATAGAGGCTACTGTTGTTCTGGATCTTGACGTGCTCGCCGACGACGACGTCGACATCCACGTAGGTGTTCTTGCCGATCACGCAGCCTGCCCCGATCCGGGCACCCTCGCGCACCTGCGCTTGATTCCAGATGCTGGTGCCCGGACCGATCACCGCGTCAGGCGAGACCTCTGCGGTGGGATGGATGCGCACGGACGGGCGCTCGTGCATGCGACCTCCTTGGTCGCGGTCGATTCTACCGGAGCCTCCTGATCTCCGGCTCAGCGCGCCGCCGCTAGTTCCAGAGGGCGGCGATGGCGTTCTGCACGGCCGTGCTGACGCCCGCGGTGCCACCCACGATGATGACCTGGGCGGGATTCAGGCGGCGCAGCTCGTTGGCGACTGCGGCCGGCAGGCTGTTGGTCGGCAGCAGCAGGATCGGCACCCCCGCCCGGCCGGCCACCGGTCCGGCGCTCAGGCCGTCGGGATAGTTGGTGCCGGTCGCCACGTACACCGTGGCCGCGCCGTCGGCCGCGAAGCTGGCCGCGCTCAGCTGGGCGGCAGTCGCATAGCGGTCGGCGCCGGCGATGCGAGTTACCGGGCTACTGGTGTAGGGGGCCAGATCGGCGGCCACCCCGTCGGAGATGATGCCGCTGCCGCCCAGCAGCACGATGCGCCCCGGCGCAAGGCGGGCCAGCTCATCGGCCGTGGCCTGAGGGATGGCGTCACGGGACAGCAGTAGGATGGGGCCCCCGTCGCGCCCGGCGACCGGACCGCCGGCCAGCGCATCAGGGAAGCTCTGGCCGCTGGCGAGGTAGGCGACCGACACGCCGCGCGCGAAGCTGGCGGCGCTCAGGTTGGCGGCGGTCGCATAGCGGTCAGCGCCGGCGATACGGGTCACCCCGCCGCTGGTGTAGCCAGCCAGCTGCGTGGCCACCAGGTCGGAGACACTGCCGGGCCCGCCAAGGAGCACGATGCGGCCCGGTGCCAGGCGGTGCAGCTCGTTGGCCGTGGGCGACGGGATGGTGTCATGGGTGAGCAGCAGGATGGGTCCCCCGTCGCGCCCCGCCACCGGACCGCCGGACAGCGCATCGGGGAAGCTCTCACCACTGGCCAGGTAGGCGACCGGCGCTCCGGGTGCGAAGCTGACGGCACTCAGATTGGCGGCGGTGGCGTAGCGGTCGGCGCCGGCAATGCGGGTCACCAGCTTGGCGGTCGTGAAGGTCGACGACGCGGCCGCCAGCGAATTCCCCGCCTGATCGAGGATGGTGCTGCTCAGGACGATCCTGTACTGCGCGTCCGCGCGAAGGGGCGAGAGGGGAGTCAGCGTGGCGTGGCTCTGGGCGCTCGCATAGCTGACGCTGGCCGGAACTGGTTGGTCTGCCGCATCGCGAAGGGTCAGGGTGGCGGTATCGACACCCGTCACCGGCTCGCTGAAGGCCAGATCAACCCGCGCAGTGACCGGCACGTGGGTCGATCCGGGCGCCGGGCTCCAAGAGCTGACGACAGGAGCGACGTCATCCACGTACACGCCCCGAACGCTGTACGTGCCGAGGCTGCCGTTCGGGAACCAGTTCATGACCCTGACGACGAATCGGGCCGCAGAGGTCGCGCGTAGCACCATTGATTCAACGGCGGCCGAGTTGGTCGGGTCATCCGAGTGGCCGACCACCGCACCCGCGGAGTTCCAGGCATCGACGATCGGATCGATTGGAAGCGAGCTCATGGACGAGCGCACATTGTCCACGAGCGGTGTGACGGTCACCTCGAGCCGGCCCGCGCGCGGCACGCTGAACGCGAAGTGGTCGAGGTCCGAAGCCGGATGGATGGTCGGCTGCCAGGTGGTGCCCAGCGGCAGGGCGCGAGCGTTCGCGATCGTGTTGTTCGGCTCGAATGTGTCAGCGGTCGCAGAGACGACCGCCACCGCTGCGCCGCCGACCGCCCGGAGCGCGTTGACGCGGCCTGCGCCGTAGCGATTATCCCAACCCGTATAGCCGAGGTCGTCGACCGTGGCCAGCAGCCGGTCGACGACCTGCTGGTTGGTCCAGGTCGGGTAGCGGGCCCGGATCAGCGCCACGACGCCCGCCGTGTTTGGCGTCGCGAACGATGTCCCGCTGACGGACGCATACGAGCTGCCCCCCGCCCTCGTCGTCGAGCAGCCCCCGCAGTCGGTGGTCTGAATATCGGCTCCCGGCGCGCTCACGTCGACTGCGGTGCCGTAGCTCGACCAGTTGGTGAACTCGTCGTCAGCCTGCGTTGCCGTGACCGAGATCACGTTCGGGTAGCTGGCTGGGTAGAAGGTCTCCGCCTGACGGTTGTTCCCGGCCGCTCCGACGAGGACGGCGCCCTTGCTCCACGCGTAGTCGATCGCGGACTTGACCGCGGTGTCATACGGGAAGCCGCCGACGCTCATGTTGATCACGTCGGCTCCCCGGTCGGCCGCGTACCGAATGCCACGCGCCAGGTCAGACGTGAACCCGCTGCCCGCGGAGTCCATCACCTTGACCGGCAGAATCTTGTCGGTCCAGCTGATGCCGGCGATCCCCAGGCGATTGTCCGGATTAGCCGCGATGACGCCGGAGACCCAGGTACCGTGATTGTGGTCATCGGCGGGCGTTCGATCGGCGTTGACGAAATCCCAGCCGTTGACATCGTCGATGAAGCCGTTCCCGTCGTCGTCCCTTCCATTCGTCTCGCGCCCGGATCCGGACTCGCCGGGATTCACGTAGATGCGGCCGGCGAGGTCGGCATGGACGAACGAGGTCCCGGTGTCGAGCACGGCGACCACGCTTGCGCCGCCGCGGGTGAACGACCAGGCGTCGCGGACGCGCATCCGGTCGAGCGAGTACTGGTTCGCCGATCGCGGGTCGTTGACGGCCACGGCGGTGACGGCACCGCCGGTCACCTCGACGCGATAATCGGGCTCGGCCCAGGCGACCGCGGGATCGGCCTGCAGCTCGGTGATCACTTGCTCGACGGGGCGCCCGTTGGTCTTCAGGACGACCTGGTCGGGCGCCAGAACGGCCTGGTCAGAGGCCTGGGCGCGGACGTCGCTTGCCCGGGTCAGGCCATGGGCCCGCTGCACCGCGTTCGCGCTTCCGGCGGAGCGGAAGCCCACGACGACCCGGTCGGGCGCTTGGGCGGCGACCGATTCGGTCGACCGTTTCCCGGCGACCGGAGGCGCGGCAGCGACCGGCTGCGTCGCGACGAGCAGCGCCGTGAGGATCAGGAGCAGGCTGAGAAGGGGGGCGACCGGACGCGGCACTGGGCTTGGAACTCCGAGGTGGCGGCGGCGGCACCTTAGCACCGTCCTGACGTCGCGGTCCGAAGATAGGCTCACACTCTCCCCCAGTAGAACTATTCTATCGTCCCCGAATTCCGGCGCGATGGTACCGATCAGCCGGCCAGCAGCTCGCGCAGGCGCTGACTGGCGGCAGCGACCGCCCTTCCGCGGTGTGAGATCCGGTCCTTCTCGGCCTCGGGCAGCTCGGCGGTGGTGAGGCCTGACGGCAGCTCGAAGACCGGGTCGTAGCCGAAGCCGCCACTTCCTCGCCGCGTACGGGTGACGCTTCCCTCCATCACCCCACTGAAGAGCTCGATCTGCGGGTCTGCCGCCGGCACGCCGATCGCAAGCCAACAGACCATCCGCGCTCGCCGGTCGCTCGCGTCTTCAATCTGCTCCAGGAGAGCGGCGACCCGATCGGCAACCTGAGGGCCGCCGAACCTGCCAGTGCGCACGCCGGGACCCCAGTCCAGCGCCGCGGCCTCGAGCCCGGAGTCATCGGCCAACACCAGCAGGCCGGAGGCGCGACAGAACGCGTCGGCCTTGGCCGCTGCGTTTTCGGCGTAGGTCTCGTATGGCTCAGGCACCTCGAGCCGCAGCCCGATCTCGGCCGGGCCCACCACCTCGGCCGGCAGGTCGCCCAGCAGCCGCCCGAACTCCCGCAGCTTTCCAGCGTTGTTCGTCGCGACGAGGAGCTGCCTCACTCGCCCGGCACAGCCTCGACGGCCTGAGCCTGCAGCTCGAAGAGCTGCCTGATCCCGGCGGCCCCCAGGTCCACCATCAGCTGCATCTGCTCTCTGCTGAACGACCGATGCTCTGCGGTCGCCTGCAGCTCAACGAATCGGTCGTCATCGGTCATCACCACGTTGAAGTCGACCTCGGCGGCGGAGTCCTCGGCGTAGTTGAGGTCGAGCAGCAGCTGGCCGCCAACGATCCCGACGCTCACTGCCGCCACCTTGCCGGTCAGGAGCTGGCCCATTCCGTATCGGTTGAGGGCGCGCGCGAGGGCGACGTAGGCCCCCGTGATGCTCGCCGTCCGAGTGCCGCCGTCGGCCTGGATCACGTCGCAGTCGAGGGTGATCGTGCGCTCGCCCAGGCGCGACAGATCGACCACCCCGCGCAGCGACCGCCCGATGAGACGTTGGATCTCGTGCGTGCGCCCACCGATCTGTCCGCGAGCCGATTCTCGCTGGCTGCGCTCGGTCCCCGCCCGCGGCAGCATGCTGTACTCGGCGGTGACCCAGCCGCTCCCCTTGCCGCGCATCCAGCCGGGCACCCGATCCTCGATCGTCGCGGCGCAGATGACCCTCGTGTCCCCGACCCGGATCAGCACCGATCCCTCGGCGAACTTCAGGTAATCGGGCACGATCTTCACGGGCCGGAGCTGGTTGGGAACGCGTCCGTCTGGGCGGTGGGGCGCGGCGACGCTGCTCATCTGGGGGCCGATTCTAGTGCCTCCCCCCAATGGCATGCGCTACCGTCGCTGGTCATGCGGCTCCTCGTCATCACGGCCCGGTATCCGACTCCCGATCGGCCCGCGGCGGGCGCCTTCGTCGCGCGCCGCCTGGAGGGGGTGGTCGCTGTCACCGTGATCGCGCCTGAGCGCTACGATCGACCCGCGTGGCTCCGCTACCTGGTCCTGCTCTGGCGAGCGATCACGGCCCGGGGCCATTTCAGCGGAGTGGAGGGCCACTTCGTTCTGCCGAGCGGTCCGATCGCCCTCATCGCCGCGCGCCTGCGCGGGATCCCGTTGGTGATCTACGCGCATGGTGGCGATGTCCGCGACCTGGCGCATGCCAATCCGCTCTTCGGATGGCTTGCCAGGCTTGTGCTGCGCGGCGCGGCGGTGGCAGTCACGAATTCGACCGCCGGAGCGGCCCACGTCCGGGGCCTGGGTGTCGAGGCGGAGATCGTGCCGCCCGGCGTCGACCTTTCACTCTTCGCGCCGACCCCGCGGCCGGCGCAGCGGCGCGTCCTCTACCTCGGCGGCGCGGCGTCGCTGAAGGGCTACGATGTGGCGCGCGCGCTGGCGGACACGCTGCTCGGGCCGGGGTTGCGAGTAGTCGGACATGACGAGCTGCCGGCCCTGCTGGCCCGGCACGACGTGGTGCTTGTCCCCTCGCACGAAGAGGCTTTTGGGCTCGTGGCGGCCGAGGCGATCGCGGCGGGCCGCTGGGTCGTGGCTCGCGCCGTCGGCGGGCTGCCCGAGGTGATCGAGGACGGCGTCAATGGCACGCTGGTGAGCGACGGTGATTTCGAGAAGGCGTTAGCCGCCATCCCGGACTACGACCCGCAGCAGGTGGCCGCAACCGCCGCGCGGTTTTCGATCGAGGCCCACCGAGCCGCGATGGACGCGATCTGGAGTCGCCTCCTGGGCTCCGACTCAGGGCCGCATGGCCGCTAGTTCCAGAAAGCGGCGATGCTGGTTGCTAGACGGCGATCCCACGAGCGCGGGCTTCAGCGATGAGGACACGCAGCGAGTAGGCGGCCGCGTTGGCATAGCTGGCGGTT
>JALYSK010000086.1 GCA_030854805.1 Chloroflexota bacterium
GGCCGGGTACGAGCTGAGAGTCGACACGCTGGCGGAGTATGTCGCCGCAACCCGGCGAGGCAACGAAGGCCTGCCGTGGCATGGCGAGCTGCGCTCGTCGGCACGCGCCAACATGCTGATGGGCGTCAACTCGGCGCGGATCGACCTCAAGCAGGCGACTGGTCGAGCCGAACGGGCACTGGAGCGCTATGCCGAGCCGATGCAGGCGCTGTGGGGCGGGCCCGACACCTGGCCCAGCGCCTACCTCGACCTTGCCTGGCGCCGCATGATCGAGAACTCGGCACACGATTCGATCTGCGGCTGCTCGATCGATCCGGTCGTCTCGCAGGTGCTTGTCCGGTACGCCGAGGCGGAGCAGGTCGCTCAGGGGCTCGCCGACGGCGCCGCGCGGCGCGTCGCCAGCACCGTGCCGGGTGACGGGTTCGCAATTCTCAACCCCTCGCCCTTCGAGCGCCGCGGCCTGGTGGAGCTCTCGCTGCCCATCCCCGAGGCCTGGGAGGCGGTCGCGTTCGAGCTCGGCGACCGCAGAAGCGTGCCAACCCAGGAGCTCGACCGCAACGAACGGGCGGTGTGGATGGCCGAGATGTCGGGCCGTGAGGTGTTGCTCATCAGGCGGCGCATCCACGGCCGCGAGCTCTTCGGCCGCCATCTGGTCGCCTTCGCAACCGGCGAGGTCGAGGGCGTGCGTGAGCTGACGCTCGAGGTGGATGACGATCCGACGGGCTGGTTCGACGTCGACGAGATGCTGCATGCCCTGGAGCTCGCGGCGGAGGCAGCGCCCGATCAGTCGTGGCGGGTACGGGTCGTCGCAGTCGCGCGGCGACGCCTGCTGGCCGAGGTATCGGTTCCAGCCCTGGGCTGGGCGGCCGTCCGCGCGGTCGATGGGAGCGCCGCTATCGAACAGCCGGTTGAAGCGGCGGACCACCGTCTGAGCAACGGGCTGCTCACGGTCACCGTCGCCGCGGACGGCACGCTCCGCCTGGAGTCCACCGATGGGACCGTGCTCGAGGGCGTCGGCCGCCTGGTCGACGGCGGCGACGAGGGGGACAGCTACAACTACGCTCCGCCCGCCGGGGACGCAGTGATCGACCAGCCGGTCGGCGTCGACCGCGCGCTGGACGAGCGCGGAGCGCTGCGAGGCGTCATCCGCGTGGTGCGCACCTACCGCTGGCCGCGGGGTCTGCACGACAGCCGCCGCAGCTCCGAAATGGAGGAGGTGCAGGTCGCTCTCGGCTGCGAGCTGCGTGCCGGCGAGCCGTTCGTTCGATTGGCGCTTGGATTCGAGAACCGCAGTGAGGATCACCGCCTGCGTCTGCACATCCCCCTGGCCCAGGAGGCCACCGGCTCGGCGGCCGAGGGTCAGTTCGCCGTGGTCGAACGCTCCGGTGAGCTCGATGGCGGGCACGGCGAGCTGCCGCTACCGACCTATCCCGCTCGCACGTTCGTCTCTGCCGGCGGTGCCGCGGTGCTCAGCAACCACGTGGTCGAGTACGAGCTCCTGGAGGGGCGTGAGCTGGCGATCACCGTCCTGCGCGCGACCGGGCTCATCAGCCGCAACGAGAACGCGTACCGCGAGGAGCCGGCGGGACCACAGATCGCCACTCCAGACGGCCAGTGCCGTGGCCCGCGGCAGTTCGAGCTTGCCGTCATGCCGCATGCCGCCACCTGGGCCGACGCGGGTCTCCTCGAAGCGGCCGAGCGCTATCGCCACCCCCTGCTCGTCGCACCGGGTACCGCTTCGGTGTCCGCTGAGCTGCCCGTGCCGGCGTCAGGGCTTGAGGTGACGGGTCGCGGCGTGACCCTCTCGTCGCTTCGACGGCGCGACGGCTGGCTCGAGCTGCGGCTGGCCTGCGAGGCCGCGGAGCCGCAGGAAGCGTTCATCCGCGGCGCCTTCACCGAGGCGCGTGGGGTCGACCTGCGCGGGGAGCCCGGGGTCGGCCTCACAGTGACCGAGGGCCTCGTTCGTCTTCCCCTGGACGCGTGGCAGATTCGCACCGTCCAGCTCCGCTGAGCCGGCCGCTTCAGCGCACCAGCGGAACGCGCGGGTCCTTCTCCATGCCCGCCCAACCTTCGCGCACCCAGTCGAGGTCAGGGTCATAGGAGCAGGCCATCGTCCTGCGGTCACCGGCGAGGGCGTTGAGGTAATACGCGTCGTCACCGGGGGTGGCGGCGAAGGGGTGGTAGCCATCGGTCACCAGCACCATCTCGCCGTCCTGCACGGCCCAGCTCGCGTCACGCGAGCCGTCCCGGCGGTAGAGCCGCTGGAGCCCCCAGCCCTCGGGGCGTCGGAAGCGGTAGTGGTAGATCTCCTCCAGGACAGCCTCGTTGGGCATGTCGTCGGTGTCGTGCTTGTGCGGCGGCCAGGAGCTCCAGTTTCCCGCCGGCGTGTAGACCTCGACCACCTCGAGGCGATCGGCCGGGAAGTCGGGCGTGATGATGTGGTTGATCTGCCGCGTCGCTCCTCCCGCGCCGCGAACCTCGACCACGATCTCCTCGGGACCGATCCGGACAGGGCCGTCCACCGTCTCACGCCCTGACGCAGGGGCATTCGCAACTGCGACGGTTACGAATTGGCCGACCGGTGCCACCGTGGCCCTCACGCCCGGCGGCAGATACGCGGCCGACGGCAGCCCGGCCCACACGGACGGCCGTCCGGGCAGGTCCAGGTCGCCCACCCTGGCTCGCCCGCCGCCCAGGATGATGACGGCGGTCTCGATGCCCTCGCCCCCCACCCGGATCGGCGCCGTGACGTTGGCGACGCGGAACGAAAGGTACCGCCAGCCGGCGCGCCGCGGATCGACCGAGACCGCCCCGTCGGGCCCGGGTCGCAGGCGCAGCTCGTCCGGGCGGAGGTCGAGCGCCCGATCGCTCAAGCGGGTAGATCCGGGTTGGGCAGCAGTGCGTCGCTCACGTGATGAAGCAACTCGTGATACGAGCCGATGAAGGCGCGTAACGTCCGGACGCTCGGCCCAAAGGCATCGAACTCTGCGATCGCCAGGCCCTCCGGCTCGTACGCCCGCACGAAGTCGGGAAAGGCTCGCCCCAGCTCACCCACGATGCCGGCATCGACCGGTTCGTCCATCCGCGGTCGCACCTCGACGGCGGAGGCGTTGAAGCGACGCTGCCAGCTCGCCGGCAGAGTGATGATGACGTCGCCGCCGATCAGCTCGGACCAGTGCAGGTGGTGGCGGATCGCCGCGCCGAGCAGGCGAGCCCGGTAGCCGCGCTCGCGAAAGAGCGCGTAGGCCCGTTTGAAGACCGCGATCCCTGACCAGGGCAACGCGGTCGGGTCGACCGTGACCGCATCGCGCTCGGTGAGCACCCGCAGCCAGTCCTCCAGGCGACCCATCATGATCGTGATCACCGGGCCCATGGCATCGGTCGGCAAACCCTCGTATTCGCGCCGCCGGAGGCCGCGCTCGACCGCGTCGGCGGCCGCCAGCGCCTGTGCGACCGTGAAGCTGACGGTCGCGTTGATGCTCACCCCGCGGTAGGTCGCCTCCTCCATGGCGGCGACGCCCGCCGCGGTAGCGGGGAACTTCACGATGATGTTGGGGGCCAGGCGATCGAAGACGAGCCCCTGGGCCAGCATCCGCTCGGTCGAGCGGAAGAGAGTCGGATCGGTCTGAACCGAGAGACGGCCGGCCCGGCCGCCGCTTGCCTCGAAGGCTGGCACCAGGAGCGCCGCCCCGCGGACCGACATCTCCTCGACGATCGCCCACGCAAGCTCGACCTCGGTCCAGGCCGTCTGCTCGACCGCCAGCGCGCGCACCCGGTTCGCCCAGGCCTGAGAATCCTTCTTCCAGACCTCCATCACGATCGTCGGATTGGCCGTGGCTCCGACAGCGCCGAAGGCGATCGCGTACTCCAGCTCGTCGATCGCACACGAGTCGTTCCAGATGTCGGTGGGGGTCTCGCTGACCGTCCGTGCCAGTGGTCCGATGGTATCGGTTTGCATCGTGGTAGAGTCCGGCGCGGTAATCGAGATCATCGTAGCCGACAGGATCGCGATGGGCGACCAACCAACCGGACCAAGACGCATGCACGGTGCCCAGATCGTGGTCGACTACCTGGTCCGACAGGCGGTCCCCTACGCGGTCGGCATCCCTGGGCACGGCTCCTGGAACCTGACCGATGCCCTGCTCGATCGATCCGACGAGATCCGCACGCTGCAGGTCATGCACGAGCAGTCGGCGGTCCACCTGGCGGACGGCTACTACCGCGTGAGCGGCCGGCCGCTGCTCGCATTCACCTCGATCGGCCCCGGCGCGACGAACACGGTGGTGGGTATGGCGACCGCGTTCGTCGACTCGACCGCGGTGGCGCTCATGACCGGCTCCCCCCACACCTACATGCGCGGTCACGGCGTCCTGCAGGAGCTCGAGCGGCGCCACGTCGCCGACAACCCGCGCCTCTTCGAGCCGGTCGTCAAGGAGTGGTGGCAGCCGTCCCGGGTCGACGAGCTGCCCTTCGTCCTGCATCGCGCCTGGAACCAGATGGTCTCGGGGCGCCCCGGGCCCGTGCTGCTCGACCTGCCCATGGACGTCCAGGCGGATTCGGCAGAGGTCCGCATGCCGGACCCCGAGCGGCGAGAGGCCCGCGCAGGACCCCGTCCGGCCGCCGACGCCGTCGAGGCAGCGGCCCGGATGCTGCTGAGCGCGCGGCGGCCAGTGATCGTGGCCGGGGGTGGCGTGATAAGCGCGGGTGCGTCGGCAGAGCTGACCGCCGTCGCCGAGCGACTCGGGGCGCCAGTCGTCACCACCTGGATGGGCAAGGGCGCGATCGACGAGACGCACGCGCTCGCCGGCCAGACGATCGGCGACACCGGTTCGACGGTCGGCAACCAGCTGGCCGCCGGCGCGGACGTTCTTCTCAGCGTAGGGTGCCGCTTCACCGACTGGTCGACGAGCTCCTACCGGGCTGGTGTCACCCTCGCGATCCCACCCAGCAGGCTGATCCAGATCGATATCGATCCGCGGGAAATCGGGAAAAACTACCCGGTCGAGGTCCCGCTCCTCGGGGACGCGCGCAAGGCGCTTGCCGATCTCCTGGACGCGCTCGGCTCCGGCGCCCCGGAGCGAGCCGCATACGCCGACGTGATCGAGCGCCTGCGCCGTGACTGGCAGGCCCAGGTCGAGGTCAAGTCGGCGTCCGCTGCAATGCCGATGACGATGGCCCGCGCCGTGCGCGAGGTTCAGGCGGCGACCCGTCCCGACGCGATCGTGGTGACCGGCGCTGGGCTGCCGCAGGGGATGGTCAAGCAGCGCTGGATCACGCGGCAGCCGCGCACGCACATCACCTCGGGCGGCTTCTCGACGATGGGCTTTACGCTGCCGGCGGCGATCGGCGCCCAGCTCGCCGCCCCGGATCGCCAGGTCCTCGCCATCTGTGGCGACGGCGACTTCCTGCAGACGATGCAGGAGCTGGCCACCGCGGCCATGCTCGACTCACCCGTCTGCACCGTGATCCTCAACAATTCAGGCTGGATCAGCATCAAGGGCGGGCAGGAGGCGTTCTTCGGCCGCACCGCGATCACCGACTTCCTGCGCTCGGACGGCAGTCTCTACTCGCCCGATTTCGTCTCGATCGGCCGTGGCTTTGGCGTGGAGGCGGTGGGGGTCGACCATCCTGACGATGTGCGACCGGCGGTGGAGCGCGCCCTCGCCAGCCGCGGCCCTTCACTCGTGGTGGTCAATGTGGAGCGTGACCTGGCGCTGGCCGGCCCCGACAAGACCGGCTGGTGGGACGTACCGGTACCGGAGTCCCACCCCGACGTGCGCGCGCGCCAGGACCAGGGTCGAGCGGAGGAGCAGCACGAGTGACCCCGGCGGCCCGCGTCGGAGCCGCTAACCCATCCGCGTCAGGATCGCCTCGCGGTCGAAGACCCAGGAGCCCAAGGCCAGGCTCAGACCGATCAACATTGCGACCGCAAGGTCGCCGATCAGGACCTGCTGAACGCTGAAGCTCGCATGGCCTCCGAAGAACTGGGCCACCGCAAGGGCGATGATCGGGATCACCACAAAGCCGCCGATCTGTTGGGCGGTGCGCGCGTCGTTGACGCGGCTGCTGACGATGATGCCGAGCAGCACGCTGAAGAGGCAGATGAGCGGTACCAGGCTCACCATCGCAAGCCGCCAGGTGTCATTGAAGATCAGCTTCGTGAGAATCGGGTCACCGATCGCCCCGTTGACCAGGCCGTAAGCCACGAATACCGCCCAGGTGGCGAGCACCGCCGGCAGCGCCGCGGCGATCGCCTTGCCGGCAAGCAGCTCGCTCACCTCCATCGGCGTCGCCAGCTGCGGCTCCAACGAACGCGACTGCTTCTCGCCGATCACCGACTGAGTGGCGATCGCCATCGGCACCATGGCCGGAATGAGGAGGAAGTAGGCCATGAAGTTGAGCACGATGAAGCCCTCGGCGGCGATGAGCGGCGGCAGGCCCGGGAAGTTCGAAGTGAACTGCTCGACCTGCCGCAACCGTTCCTCGTCGAGGCCGCTCAGCTCCAGAAACGCGACCAGCCCGGTCGGGATGGCGGCGAACACGATTGCAGGCAGCACCACGGCGCCCAGCAGCAGCCGGTTGGAAAGGATGTCGCGTGCCTCCTTCACGAAGACAGCCCATACGAAGCCGGGTCGCATCGGTCCAGCCCTACGCGGCCCCGGCCGCAAGATCCCGCTCTCCCGCTTCACCCACGAGCTGAAGGTAGACCTCCTCCAGGGAGGCGGCCTCTTCGCCGACGCTGATGATCCGTGCCCCCTCCGCCACCAGGGCGCGAACCAGCTCCGGATTGTCGGTGCGCGGATCGCGCACCTCGACCAGCAGGCGGTGTCCTTCGCTGCGCACGCCGAGCACGTAGCGCAGCGGGGTCAGGGCATCGACGAATGAGTCCGCACGCCGCGCGCCGCCCAGCTCGACCCGGACGTTCGCTGCTCCGCCGAAGCGCCGCAGCCGGGCAGGCGTGTCGACGAGGAGCAGGGTGCCGCGCAGGATCCCGATCCGATCGCAGAGACGCTCAGCCTCGTCGAGGTTGTGGGTGCAGACCACCACCGAGCGGCCGGCGTCGCGCAGGTCGGCCACAAAATCACGCACCGTCTTGGCCGCCGACGGGTCGAGGCCGCTGGTCGGCTCGTCGAGGTAGATCACCGGTGGCTCGTGGAGCAGCGCTCGGGCGATCGCCACCTTCTGTCGCATCCCCTTGCTGAAGCCGGCTACCCGCCGATCTCCCTCGCCATCCAGGCCCACCACCCGCAAGTAGCGATTCACGGCGCTCCGCAGGGTCCCGCCACGCAGCCCGTAGAGCCGCCCGTAGTAGGCGAGGTTCTGTCGCGCGGTGAGCTTATCGTGCAGGCCCGGGCTCTCCGTCAGGATGCCGGTCGAGGCTCGGATCCGCTGAGAATCGGCCCCGAGCCGTTGCCCGTTGATCACGGCGCCCCCGGCGGAGGGCGCAATCAGCCCGGCCAGCATGCGCACCGTGGTCGTCTTGCCGGCGCCATTCGGGCCGAGCAGGCCAAAAATCTCCCCCTCGCCAACCGTGAACGAGAGGTCGTGCACCGCGGTGAGATGGCCGAAACGCTTCTCGAGCGCAATCGCCTCGATCATCGGCCCGGCTGCAGGCGATCCAGGAG
>JALYSK010000092.1 GCA_030854805.1 Chloroflexota bacterium
CCAGCCCGAAGCCCAGCAGCCGACCCTGGGCTGCCTGCCGCTCGGCATACTCGCCCAGCAGCTCGGCGTGGTACTCGAGCGGGAACTCGATCTGCGCCAGGCGCCGCTCGACATCGGCCACAACGGCCCCGAGGTCGCGGCCGTCCGTGTTGAGACTGACATCGATTCGACGCGAGTTGGCCTCGCGCTGGATGACGTTTGGCGTGGCCTGGATGCTGATGTCGGCGACATCCTCCAGCCGGACGTGACCGCCGTTGGGCGCGTCGATCGGGAGCTCACGAATGCTGGTCAGACTGTTGCGCGTCTCCGGAGTGCTCCACACCATGATGTCCCAGACCTTGCCATCACGATGGATGTCACTGACCTCGGTGCCCGCCACCAGCGTCGCGGCTGCACGACGGATGTCCCCCGGTTTCAACCCGTAGCGTTCGGCTTTGACGAGGTCGACGCGGACGGCAATATGCGGAATATCGACCTGGAGCTCGGTGTGGAGGTCCTGGGTCCCGTCGATCGTCGAGAGAGCTTGCCTGACCTCCTCGGCTTTGCTGCGCAGCACGCCGAGCTCCGGGCCAAAGATCCGGATCACGATCGCGTCGCTTGACCCGACCAGGACCTCCTCGACCCTCTCATTCAGATACGTCTCCACGTTCCGGAAGAGCCCCGGATAGCCCGCGACGACATCGTCGATGGCCGCCAGGGTCGCCTCATAGTCCGCATTCGGGTCGACGCTGATCCAGTTCTCGGCGAAGTTGACACCCACGACCTCTTCGCCCGCAACGGCCCGACCGATGTGGGAGCCGAAGTTGCGGACGCCGGGGATCGCGCGTAGCTCGCGACTGGCCTGGGTCGTGATGCGGGTCGACTCGTCGTGAGACGTGCCAGGGGCGCTGACCCAGTGCATGAGGAAGTCCCGCTCCTTGAACTGCGGGAAGAGTGACTCGCCGAGCGTCGGGAAGACGATCGCGCCGGCGAGCATGACACCGCCGACCGTGAGAAACGCCGGGCGCGGGGTACGGATCGTACGGCCCAGGAGCGCCTGGTAGCCGCGCTGTAGCCGCGAGACGAGCGGCGAACCGCGTCGGTCAAGCGGTGCACCCGACAGGAGGATGAGACTGAGGGCCGGCGTGACCGTCAGTGCCACGACGAGTGAGGCGAGCACCGCCAGGCCGTACGAGACCGCGAGTGGCTGGAAGAAGGAACCGGTGAGGCCCTGCAGGAAGAAGATCGGCGAGACTGCCAGGACCATGATCAAGGTGGCGTACACGATCGCACTGCGCACCTCCAGGGATGCCTCGAGAACGATCAGCGCGGTCGGCTTGGTCGACCCTTCGCTCCGATACTGGCGCAGGCGCCGAGTGATGTTCTCCACGTCGATGATGGCGTCGTCGACCACTTCCCCCAGCGCAATCACGAACCCCGCCAGGATCATGGTGTTGATGGTCACCCCCCGCAGGTGCAGCACGAGTGCCGCCGCCATCAGCGAAAGCGGGATCGCGACCAGGCTGATCAGAGCGGTCCGCCATTCGAAGAGAAACGCGATGAGCACAAGGACGACGAGCAGGGCCCCAATCAGGAGCGCAGCTCGCAGGTTGTCAATCGACAATTCAATGAAATCGGCAGGCCGGAAGATGGTTGTGTCGAACGTGATTCCCGGAAGACCCGGACGCATCGAGTCGAGCGCTCGTTCGACTCCGCGCGTGACGTCCAGCGTGTTGCCCCAGGGAAACTTCTCGACAATCAGAAGGAGGCCGGGGCCATCGTTGATCACTGCGTCGCCAATGAGGGGCTGGTGGCCCCACACGACGTCCGCCGTGTCGCCGATGCGGAGCGGCGTGCCATCAGCGCGCGTCTTGTCGTAAACGGTCAGCTTGGCCAGCTCATCGGGCCCGAAGACCGGCAGCATGTGCTGTACGACGAGCCTCTGATTGGGCGTGTCGATGAAGCCTCCGGTTCGGGTCTTGGCGGCATTCGTGTACTTGAGCAGCCCGTACTCGAGGGCGTTGGAGGTGACCTCCTCGACCTCGTCGAGTGAGACGCCGGCAGTGAGCATCCGCTGGGGATCGACCTGGACCTGGAGCTGCTTGAAGCGATCGCCCCAGATGACCACGTTTGCCACGCCGGGCACGTCCATCAGGCGGAACCTGAGGGTCCAGTACGCGATCATCGACAGGTCCGTCAGGTCATGAGTGGTTGATGTCATGCCGATCTTCATGACACGGCTCGTCGCCGACAGCGGCTGAAGCATCCAGGGAAGACCGGCCGAGGAGGGGAGGCGCGGGATCGCAAGAGCGAGCCGCTCACTCACCAGCTGGCGCGCCAGCATCTGATCCGTTCCTGGCTTGAAGATCAGGGCGATGGCGGAGAGTCCAGGCACCGACTTGGAGCGCATGACGTCCAGCTGGGGAGTGCTGCTGAACGACTCCTCCAGCTGGGTAGTGATGAGGGACTCCACCTCCTCCGTGGACATGCCCGGTCCCTCGGTCTGAATCTCGACGAAGGGCGGAGCAAACTCAGGAAAGACGTCAACCGGTGTCTCGCTGAGGGCGGCGATGCCGAACGCCATGAGGCCGACGGCGAGCCCAACGGTTATGAAGCGAAACCGCAGGCTCGAGCCGATGATCCAGCGCATCATCGGTTGGTTCCGCCACCCTCGATCATTCGCCGACGCCGAATTCGGCGCCGTGCAGCTCCGCGGCCCCGGTCGTCACGATTGCGGTACCGATCGCCGGACCGCTCGCGAGGACCGCCTGGTCGGCTTCCACGTAGTCGATCTCGACCCGTGCCCGAACGAAGACGAGGGGCTGGGGATTCGTGTAGATCCAGCTGCCGCCCGTGAGGTCGTAGAGCACCGCCTCGTATGGGATCACGGGCCGATGGATGCCCGTTCCGACCAGGGGCAGCTCGACCCGAGCCCGCTCGCCGAGGGTGAGGCCGTGATCCTTGCGGTCGGGGACGTAGTAGAGCGCGGCCTGGGTGTATCCGTCGGGCGCATCGCCACTCCCAGGAGACGCAACGACATGCGCGCTCAGGCCGGGGCCGGTTCCCCCCGTCCCGACGAACACGCGTGCGGCTTGCTGACGATCGACCTTCTTGAGATCGTTGTCACTGAGCGGCACCCGCACCCACATCTCGGTCGGATCCGTGAGCTGGAAGAGCGCCTGCCCCGCCGCCACGATCTGGCCGGCGGCCACGTCCAGCCGGACGAGCACCGAGTCTTTGGGCGCCTTGATCTCTGTCGCAGGAGTCTGTCCGCCGACGGCCACCAGGGCTCGCCATAGCAGCACGGTATCCCCCGCTCGAAGGCGAGTTCCAACGGCCGGCAGGCTGCCTCCTTCAGGGGCCGAAATCGTGCCCGCGTCGGGTGCGGTGGCAGCGAGGGAGGCCGCCACCGCCGAAGTGACGACTTCCGCGGGCGCCACTCGTGTCCGTCCCACCACGGCATCCCGAACTGCGGCGATCTTGATTCCCAGCCGTGCGGCCGCGCGATCCGTTAGCGTTACCCGGTTGACGCCCGAATCACCGAGCGGCGCGACCACCGCCGGGGCGTCCTCCGCCTCGGCGATCGTACCCTGGCTACATGCCGACAGCTGCAGCGCTCCAACCAGGAGCAGCGGGACAAATCGAGCTCCACCGCGCATCGAGATTATTCCTCCGAGCATTCAGATGCCTCGCCTCACGCCTCTCCAGACGCGGGACAGGCGCCCCAGGTCAAGGATCGGTCGATCTCCGGTCCGAATCGCGAAATAAAAGATGGGCACCACCAGCAGGTTGAGGAGGGTGGAGGTGACCAGGCCACCCAGGATGACGATGGCCATGGGGCGAACGATCTCGAGGCCGGGCCGGACGCCCGCGACGATCACCGGGAGTAGGGCGAGAGCGATGATCGAGGCCGTCATCAAGATCGGCGACAGCCGCTCGCGGGCTCCGCGCAGGATCAGGTCGGGGCCGAAGGCCTGACCCTCCTCGCGCTCGAGGTGCTGGTAGTGGTTGATGAGCATGATCCCGTTGCGGGCGGCA
>JALYSK010000105.1 GCA_030854805.1 Chloroflexota bacterium
TTTCCACAACCTCGACGGGAGGCGATGACGCGCGGTCGGTTCCTGGTCGCCCGCCCTTTGTGCTTGAGAGCGAGCCGCGCGCCCTGCCACTGGCGAACCCCGCCCGTCGATTGTGGGAGGGCACCCCCATGCGGCGTCAACGCGCCATCGACCTCGCGCGGCAGTCCGGCTTTGGCCGACGACTCACTCACCCACTCACCAGACGATCCTTCCTTGCCGGCGCCGCCGGCGCAAGCGCCACGCTGATGGCGGGAGGGCTGGCCGGCATCGGCACAGGCATCGGCACAGGCATCGGCACAGGCATCGGCTCCGGAAGAGCCCTGGCGGCACCATCGGTCCTGCGAGCCGATGAGAACGCCATCTGGTTCGAGAAGTCGATCACCCAGCTCCAGCAGCTCATGCGCTCTGGAAAGATCACGAGCCGCGAGCTGACGAAGGCGTACCTGCGGCGGATCGCGAGGCTCAATCCGACGCTCGGCGCCGTCATCGAGACGAACCACATGGCGGTCGACATCGCCGGCTCGCTCGATCGCGAGCGCAAAGCTAAGGGACCGCGCGGCCCGCTGCACGGTATTCCCATCCTGCTGAAGGACAACATCGCCACCGACGACGCGATGCAGACCACCGCCGGCTCGCTGGCCCTGGTGGGCTCGCGGGTGCCGAGAGACGCCCAGCTCGTCGCCAACTTGCGCAAAGCCGGGGCCGTCATCCTGGGCAAGGCCAACCTGTCCGAGTGGGCGAACTTCCGGGGCTTCCCGCCCGCTGATTTCCCCTTCGACACGAATTACCTGAACGGCTGGAGCGGGCGCGGCGGCTTCACCAACGACCCGTATCTGCTCAACTTCGACCCGTGCGGCTCGAGCTCCGGCTCCGGCGTGGGGCCGGCGGCGAACATGTGCGGCGCGGCGGTTGGCACCGAGACCGATGGCTCCGTCGTCTGCCCTGCCGGCAATATGGAGATCGTCGGCCTCAAGCCCACCATCGGCCTGATCAGCCAGAGCGGGATCATCCCCATCGCCCACAGCCAGGACAGCGCCGGACCCATGACCCGGACTGTCACGGACGCGGCGATCCTGCTCAACGTCATGCGCTCGCCGTGGGGCCCGGTGGCCGGAAAGCGGCTGCCGGATGACTACACCAAGTTCCTGAAGCCGAGCCTGCGGGGCGTCCGTATCGGGATCGAGCGCAGGCAGTTCCGCCCCGAGTACTTCGCATTGCCGCAGATCAACGCGCTCGTCGAGGAGGCCATCACCGCCATGGCGGACGCGGGCGCGATCATCGTCGACCCCGTCGACACCGGCGACACATTCGCCTGGTTCGACGCCGAATTCACCGTCCTGCTCTACGAATTCAAGAAGGACATCGCCAAGTACCTTGCACCGCTGCGCTGGGGTTCGCCCGCCAAGCGCATGCGCACCCTGGCCGACCTAATCCAGTTCAACATTGACCACTGCGACCAGGAGATGGAGTTCTTCGGCCAGGAGATCTTCGAGATCAGCGAGTCGCTGTCCGGCGACCTGACCGATGCCGACTACCTGAACGCCCGCAAGCTGTGCCTGCAGCTGACCCGGGCGCAGGGCATCGACCGGGTCATGCGCCAGCACGACCTGGCTGCCGTGCTATCGCCGTCATACGCCTTTGGCTCGTCGGCCCCGGCGGCGGCCGGCTACCCAATCATCTCGGTGCCGGTGGGCGTCTCGCCCGAAGGGATCCCGGCGGGCGTATGGCTGTATGCCGGCTTCCTGAAGGAGCCGCAGCTCCTGCGCGTTGCCTACGGCATCGAGCAGCTGTTCAAGCCGCGGGACCAGCCCGAGTACCTTGGCGCTGTCCCGGCTGATCCGCCGAATGCCGGTCTCTGCCCGGTGCCGACGGCTGCGGCCAGCGGCCAACGCGCACAGGCAGCCCGCGCTGCCGGAGCGATGCATCCCGCGACTGGTCGTCGCATCGTCCGCCACTGAGTGCGTGGACAACCGCATACGAGGGCATGGGAGTCCGCCAGGTAATTCGTAACGATCTCAGTTACGAATAGGACTCGATAGGCCGATCCGCGCCTCAGCGCCGATCGATCTCTTCCGCAGGGGGCCGAGCACTTCGAGCTCGCCGGCAGCGAGTGGCTCGCGGCCTGCCCCGCCGCTGTCAGAAGCGGACGGCGACTGTATTGACAACCGTACATCTCACTGTACCCTTGACCGATGAAGTCCGTCGCCATCACCGAACTGCGACAGCACGCGGCCGATGTGATCGAGGAGGCTGGCTCGAGTGACGAGCCGACCGTGATCCTCCAGCGGTCGCGGAAGGCTGCGTACATCGTCAGCCCGGAGCGATTCGAGCACGACCAGGTCGAGCTCCGGGCTCTGCGGCGGGCGCTCTTCATGAGCGAGGTTCGCGAAGCGGAGGCCGAGTACGCGGCCGGCCAGGCTCGCAGCTTCGACGACGTGGAGGATCTCCTCGACGAGCTTCGCGGTTGACTGGTGCGGCTGACGGCATCCAGCCGCTTCCTCCGTCGAGCCAAGAAGCTTCCGGAGCCCCGAGCGACGATGCTCCGAGCGGCGCTCCGCCGGTTCGCGTCAGACCCGCGCGACCCCCTCCTCCGCGTGCACAAGCTGAAGGGCGATCTGCGGGACTACTGGGCCTTCAGCGTCGACGAAGACCTGCGAGTGCTGTTTCGATGGGACGGTGACAACGCTTTCCTGGTCAATCTCGGCTCGCACGACGAGGTGTACTGAGCCGATGATTTCCAGCGCCAGCATCGGTCTCCAATCATCGTTCGAGACGCGCCTCACGTAGCGCGTCGTCCGCTGAGGAGAGCCGCGTTGGGGCGCGGTCGGAGGGGTGGGGCGGTGCCGCGGCGCTCATCGCCTCCTCGAGGCGAGCCAGCAACGGCTGCGCGCCGACGCGGCGGAACAGCGCCGCCGCCTCATCGGCGGCCGCGCGCGCTTCGGGGCTCGAAGGACCAAGCATCTTGACGAGGTTGAGGCCGCAGACCGCCGCTTCGAACTCGAGGCCCAGCTCACGCCATCGGCGCATGGCGTCGACAAAGCCGGCTACCGCCTCGCTGCCACGACCGTCGAGCGCCGCCGATACCGCCTCGGCTTCGCGCCGGATCGTCGCGGCCACCCGTCCGGGCCGGTCCTCCAGGACGCGCATTGCATCCCTGACCGCAGACGCGTCTCGCAGCCAGGCAGCCGCGCGTATCGCAGTCTGGGGCGCTGAGGCGTCCGGCGCGACGTTGTGCTCGTACGACCGTCGCGCCAGGTCGAGCGCGGCTCGGTCGTCGCCG
>JALYSK010000114.1 GCA_030854805.1 Chloroflexota bacterium
GAACCATCGGCGCGTTCGCTGGCGTCCAGGAGAGGCCATCCGCGGATTGCCAGAGCTCGCGCCCTACACCCGCAGCACTGCTGTCGGTCCAGCCGACCGCAACGACAGCTGACGTTCCAACAGCGAAAGCGCCCGGCATGCCAGCCCCCAGCGCAGCATCGGCCAGGGGAGTGCGAGACCAATGCACGCCGTCGTTCGAGCTCCAGGCCACCCGGCCGTACGTCGTGAGGTCGTAGCCCCACATGAACCCGCGAGTCGTCGTTCCCGCCGCCGCGGTTACCGAATAACCATCCAGGGCCTGCCCGTCGGCAGCTGCCTTCCATTCCAGGCTCAATGAACCCGCAGATCCCTGGAGGGCGCCGGTCCACACGCTGCATGACGAGGGTTCAACCGGTTGGCAGGTCACGGCTACCACGTTCGAGCCGACGCTGACGATGCCGCTGATGGTCTGGTTCCCGGATGCGTTGACAGCCCAAGGCGGCGCGGGGCGGGTTGTTGGCGACGAGACCGCCTGCCACGCCAAGCCATTGACCGAGGCGTAAACCACCTGGTCCGCCGAATAGGCCAGAAAGCCGCCATCCACCACCACCGCGCCGTCGATGGCGGGGCCGATCGAAGCGTGGGTCCACGTCTTGGCGTCGGAAGAGGTCCAGACGTCCGAGCTTGGGCCGGTCTGGCCGAGGATGAGGAAGCCCGCCGGACCCCCGGCAGTTAGGACGGGAACCGCAGCCGCGTCAGGGGTCCATCCAGTATCCAAGGTCCAGCTCCGGCCGTCTGTCGAGCGCCAGACGGCGTACGTGCCGCTCAGATCCTGGCTTGTGTTGGTCAGGATGATTTCGGATGAGGTTCCCGCGGCCGCATCGATGATTCGACCGAAGCCCGGGTCATCGATGGGCTGCCAGGTGCTCGCGTCGTTTGGCGCACTCAGCAACACGTTGACCTCGCCGCCCGCGGTGGACGCGGAACCGATGGCCAGGAAGCCATCGTGCGTAGCGATCAGCTTGCCCATCGTGGTCGGCTCGGGAATCGATGCCGTTGGCAAGGGCGTCAGCGAGGCTGATGCGGTCGCGCTGGGCTGCGGGGTTGCGCTCGCCGGCGGGGTGGGGCTCGGCAGCGGGGTTGGAGAGGCGACTGCCACAACGAATGGCAGCTTGACGAGGCCGCTGCCCACGGCCAGGCCGGCCGCGCCGAGGGCGGCTACCAGCAGCAGCGTGGCGGCGAGCAACACCCAGCGGACCGACGTCCGGCGCCGAGAGGCGGCATTGCCGGCCTGGCGTTCCAGCTCGGCGAAGAGCGCATCGGCGAAGGCCGGATTGGGCTCGGCCGGCTCGTCCAACGAGCGGAAGAGGCGGGTCAGCTGGTCATCAGTCATCAGTTCACGGCTCCGTATGCGCGGCGAAAGGCCTCGCGCGCTCGAGAGAGGAGGGACTCGGTCGCCTTCTCGGAGCGGCCGATCGTGGAGGCGATCTCGCGGACCGGCAATTGATCCAGGTAGCGCAGGACCAGCACGATCCGTTGTTCGCCGGGCAGCTGGGCGAGTCCGGCCTGTACGCCCGCCCGCAGCTCGTGCTGCGACCAGAAGTCAGCCCGGCCACCGGTCCATCCCGCTGCGAGGCGAACATGATGCTGACGCTCGCGTCCGGACCGCCGGTAATGGTCGACGAGCTTGTGACGGCCGATGGCGCACAACCAGGTGACGACGTCCGATCGGCCGTCGAATTTTGCCCGCCGCCGGACCGCTTCCACGAAGGTCGCTTGCGTCAGCTCCTCCGCGAGCTCGACATCATGGCCACAGCGGGCCAGCAGGTATCGATACCCGCGCGGCAGCGCCTGCTCGTACCAGTCGCGGAACGCCGCCTGGTCGGCCACGATGGTGTTGAGGTTCATCGGCCCCGCGCTGAAACCCGCTCGAATGGTCATCTACCCCATTAGACGCTCGCCGGAGACTAAATCCTTCGGCCCTACCCGAGGGATCGCGAAACTGACGGCTATCGGGAGCCGATCCGCCGTCGCGGGACTGATGGTCTCCACCGATTCGGGCGCATCCTGGCAGGAGGTCAACCTTACCTGAGTCAGCGCCTCCAACAACTTGGTCGGAGCAGGGCCTGGCCCAGTGCAAGCAGCGGACGGTTCCGGGCATCGGGAAAGGCCACCGAGCGGGTAGAGGCAAAGGGTGCCCCATGGTCCGGTTCGCGTCTTCCGAGACGGCTCCTCTCCTTTCCCGTCAACGAGCGCACCAATGGGGAGGCGGCTCGAAATGGGAGGTGGAGGGCGGTTTCGGCAACCGCTTGACGACCTGCGGAGGCGAGGGACAATCCACCGCAGAGACGCAGCGAATGAGGCGATAGGCCAGAGAATGAGCAACGAAGAGGTGGTGCACCGATACGTCCGGGCCACGGTTGCGGGTGACCTGAGCGGACAGGCCGCCCTTCGGCACCCGGACTGGACCGCGGACTGGCCCCAATCGGACGAGCGTGTGGTCGACCACGACGCGTACAGCCAGATCATCTCGAACTATCCGGGCGGCGCCCCGACATCGCGCATCACCCGCATCGCAGGTACTGAAGACCGCTTCGTGGTCACGCCCAGCGGCACGCTGGCGCGCATAGCCGGCCACGGTGACTTCTGGGTCGGCGAGTGGGAGGTCGCCTATCCGGATGGGGTGACCTACCTCTGCGTCGACCTCATGGAGCTGAGCAGCGGAAGCATCCGGCACGAGACGGTGTATTGGGCCCCCCGGTTCGATGCCCCCGCATGGCGTGGTCAATGGGTCGTGCGCAGACAGGACGACGCGCCCACGAGCGAGGGCCGGGCGGTCTCTCCAAAGCGCTGAGGCCGCGCCCGTCGCAGTTGTCGGCCCGCCGGGTTCAGCCGGGCGGCCAGCTGAGCCGGCGACCACCGAGCAGGTGGAAGTGCAGGTGGTCCACGCTCTGGCCCGCCGCGGGACCGACATTCGTCACGATCCGGTAGCCATCCCCGAGGCCCTCGGCATTCGCGGTCGCCCGCAGCGCGTCGAAGAGGGCGGCGAGCAGGGCGCCGTCTCCGGGTCCGAGCTCATGGGCCGAGGCGATATGGCGCCGCGGGATCGCCAGCACGTGCGTCGGCGCCTGCGGGTTGAGGTCCCGGAAGACGATCACGTGATCGTCACCGTGAACGATATCGGCCGGAATCTCGCCTGAGGCGATCCGGCAGAAGAGGCACTGTTCTGCCATCGGCCAAGGCTAGGCGAAATCGCCGGTCCGCGACAGGATGACGGCCGCTGCCGCCGCAGCCGCGGACCGCGATCGAAGGATTCGGGGCCCAAGTCCGGCGAGCGGCACGCCGGCACGCTTGGCTGCCGCCACTTCCTCCGCGGTGAATCCTCCCTCGGGACCGATGATCACGCTCCGTGGCGGCTGAATGGCCGAGAGGCGCCTTCCGTCATGCCGTTCATAGAGGAGCACCGATCCCGCTTCCAGGACCTCGACCAGCGGGACCGGTGCCTCGACCTCGGGGATGATGCCTCGCTCCGACTGCTCGGCCGATTCGCGTGCGATCGCGCGGAGCCGCGCGAGCTTGTGGGCGCTCATCCCACGCGCCACGCAGCGAGCGGTCACGAGCAGCCGGAAGCGGGCTACGCCGATCTCGGTCCCCTGCTGCACGACCTGCTCGAGGTGGTCTCCTTTCAGCAGCGCCTGGCAGACGGTCAGCCGATGCTGCGGTTCGGTAAGCGACGGTCTCCGCTCCTCGACGATGCAGCGTTCGCCCTCCAGCCGGCACACGGCCTCGCTGCCATCCGAGACGAGCACGATCCGATCGCCGTCGTGCAGGCGCAGGACGCGACGGACCTGGTGCGCAACACTCGACGGGAGCGTGATCCGCTCGCCGGCGAGGCTGTCGACAAAGAAGCGGTTCACGCCCGCTCCAGGTGCAGCGAGACCCACTCGTCCTCGTCGATCCGCGCCAGCAGGCTGAGCCCGGCTGCGGCCAGAGCCTCGATCACCTCGCCGGCACGGTGGTTGATGATCCCGCTGACCACCAGGGTCGCGCCAGGCATGGCATGTGCCGCCAGGCGCAGTGCAAGCTCGACGAGGAGGCTCGCCACGAGATTGGCGACGACCAGCGGAAAGCGCTCGTCCGGCTCTTCAGGCAGGCTTCCCCGTCGAGCGTCGATGCGGTCGCCCAGGCCGTTGCTGGCAGCATTGGCACGCGTGGCATCGACCGCAGCAGCATCGGTGTCGAAACAGACCGCGCGCTCGGCACCCAGCTTGAGGGCGGCCAACGCGAGGATTCCCGAACCAGAGCCGACGTCGAGGATCGCGCGAGGCGTCGGCCGGAGCTCCTGGATGAGCCGGAGGCAGCCGCGGGTCGTCGGATGCAGCCCGGTCCCGAAGGCCATGCCCGGATCGAGCCTGAGCGAGACTTCGGCGGGGCTGACGGGTTCGTCCAGCCACGAGGGCAGCACCACGATGCGACCGATGCGCTGCGGCGTGTAACCCACCTTCCACGCCTCCATCCAGTCCGACTCCTCGACAGCGGTCACCTGCAGGCCGCCCAGCGGGCGCAGGCCAAAGGCCTGGAGGTGCCAGAGGGCGCGCTGCGTCGCATCGAGGGCGTCGGCGGCGGCGGCGTCGTCAGGGATGTGCACCGTCAGCTCGTACGGCGCGCTCGTGTCCTCGCGCGCCGAGAGCTCGTCGTGGGGGTCGCGAATGAGCCGGGTGGGACGTACTGCGGCCCCCCGGCCCAGCCGCCCGAAGACTTCCGAGACCGCCTCGATCGCCTCGACGTCCGCCTCGACGGTGAGAGCCAGCCAGCGCACGCGCTAGGAGAAGAGGTCGCGGATGCGATTCATGACGCGCGGTCCGCCCTTCGGCAGCTGGGCTGGAGCCCCGACCTCGTCGAGCTCGTGGAGCAGCTCGCGCTCGCGCTTGGAGAGCTTGGCCGGCACCACGACGTTGACGATCACGTGCAGGTCGCCGCGACCGGTTCCCCGGAGACGGGGAACGCCCTTGCCGCGGAGCCGGATCTCGTCGCCGCCCTGAGTGCCGGGCGGCACCTCGACCTCCTCGCTGCCCTCGACCGTCGGCACGGTCAGAGTGGCACCCAGCGCTGCCTGCGGGTACGTGACCGGCAGTTCGTGGAAAAGCTCGGTCCCGCGCCGCGCAAGCTGGGCATGCTCGCGCACATCGACGACCACATAGAGGTCGCCGGCCGGCCCGCCGCGCGGCCCCGCCTCACCCTGGCCCTCGATGGCGATCCGCTGGCCGTCGTCGATTCCGGCCGGCACGTTCACCTGCAGCCGGCGCTCCTCGCGGATGCGCCCGTCGCCGTTGCACTTGTGGCACGGCGTCGCCAGGATCTGGCCCTCGCCGCCGCAGCGCGGGCAGGCCACGATATTCACCATCTGTCCGAGGATCGTCTGCGCCACCCGTCGCTTCTCCCCGCTCCCATTGCACTCGGGGCAACGCTCCGGCTGGGTCCCCGGCTCCCCGCCTGTGCCCTCGCAGGTCGAGCACCCCACCAGGGTCGGAAAGGCGATCTCCCTGACGACGCCAAAGACGGCTTCCCCAAACTCGATCGAGAGGTTGTAGCGGAGGTCCGAGCCCGCCACCACCCTGGAGCGTCTCCGCGAGCCCGCCGGCGCACCGCCGAAGAAGGCGTCGAAGATGTCGCCAAACGGCCCGAATCCGCCGCCGAAGCCCTCGAACCCGCCACCGCCGCCCTCGACACCGGCATGGCCGAACATGTCGTATGCCGTGCGGCGCTGCCGGTCGGACAGGACGCGGTACGCCTCGTTCAGCTCTTTGAAGCGTTCGTCCGCGCCGGCACTCAGGTCGATGTCAGGATGGTGCTGCTGCGCCAGCTTGCGAAAGGCACGCTTGATCTGCTCGTCGCTCGCCTCGCGCGGCACGCCCAGCACGTCGTAGTAGTCGCGTTTGATAGCCACGGCCGAGAGTATACAAATTGGCACTCGACACGTCCGAGTGCCAGTCATTCCTGCCACCGCGCGGCATGTATCGGCCGATAGGATGCGCGCACATGCCGACGACGCCGCAGCTCTCGATTTCAGCCGACGGTGCCCGTCGCTTCCTCGTTCGTCGCCACCTGCTCGCGCCGCCGCGCGCTCTCCCGGCGGAGCCAGAATCGGTCCTGGCGGTGGTGGATCGGTTGGGGAGCCTGCAGTTCGATCCGCTCGAGGTCCCGGGGGCTCGCAGCCACGATCTCGTCCTGCACGCACGGATCGCGGGGTATCGGCGCGCGTGGTGCGAGCAATGGCTGTACGGCCCGGAGCGCCGCCTGATCGAGCTCTACAACAAGAGCCTGAATATCCTGCCGCTCAGCGAGCTGCCGCACCACCGCATCTCGTGGGAACGCAACAGGCGCCACTACAGTCTCACCATCCTGCACGACCAGGCGAAGACGGTCTCGGCCATCCTCGATCGCATCCGGGCCGACGGTCCGCTCTCGACGGCCGCCTTTGGCGACCATACCCACGCGGTCGACTGGTGGTGGGCGCCGACCCGGGCGGCCAGGGCAGTGATGGAGGCGCTCTTCGTCACCGGCGTGCTCGGGATCCAGCGGCGCGAAGGAAACCGGCGCTATTACGACCTCATCGAGCGGCTCGTCCCGGGGAAGCTACTCGCGCGGTCCGAGAGCGAGGAGGACGCGATGCGTCATCGTCTGCTGAGCCGATTCCGCGCCGTTGGGCTGTTGGCTGGCAGCGGTCAGGGCGAAATCGTGCACGGCACAGGCACCACCCCGGAGCGCGCCCGGCGCACCTCCGAGCTCGTCGGCGCCGGTCTCCTGACGGCGGCTGAGGTCGAGGGGATGCCGGCGACGCGCTACCTCCTCACAGAGGAGCTGACGGTCCTCTCCGACACTCGACCGGTTCCGGCAGCCGTCACCTTCCTGGCACCACTCGACCCGCTCGTCTGGGACCGACGCCAGCTGCGCAGCCTCTTCGCCTTCGACTACCTGTGGGAGGTCTACGTCCCGGCCGCGAAGCGTCGCTGGGGATACTACGTTCTGCCAATCCTCTTCGGCGACCGATTCGTTGGCCGCATCGAGCCGCGCTACGAGCGCTCGAGCCGCCGCCTGCGGATCCTCGGCATCTGGTTCGAGACCGGCTTCGAGCCGATGGAAGAGCCTAGCTTCCTTCCGGCACTGTCCGATGCGGTCGAGGCGTATCGGTCATTCGTCGCGGCCGAAACGATCACCTGGCCACGCACGAGGTCCGGCCGCGAGATCGCGGCGGCGCTCCGAAGCCTGGGTTAGTCGGCGAGGTCGACCACAAGGGGCGCATGGTCGGACGGAATGCCGTCGAAGGACGATGGCTTCCGCGCCTCGCGGTCGCGCTCGACGGCGAGTGCTCGATCCGCGAGCGGCGGCGTCAGGTAGACATGGTCGATCCGCATTCCGAAGTTCTTGTGGAAGTGGCCGGCGCGGTAGTCCCACCAGGTGAAGAAGCCCGGCTCGGGGTGGAAGCGCCGCACGATGTCGACCAGGCCCCACTCGCGCAACCGGGCCACGCGCTCACGCTCGGGCGCAGAGACGTGGGTGCCGCCATGGGCGGCGACAGGGTCCCAGACGTCGCTATCCTCAGGCGCAACGTTGAAGTCGCCGCACAGCGCCAGAGGCTGCGCCAGGTCGCACGAGGCGATCACCCACTCGCCGAGCCGATCCAGCCAGGCCAGCTTGTCCGCGTAGAACTCGCTGCCAACCACGCGCCCGTTCGGCACGTAGATGCTGACCACCCGGACCCCGCCGCAGGTGGCGGCGATGAGGCGGCCGCCGTCATCCCTCCAGCCGTCGGGCGACGGCCCCAGCCCGGTCACCACGTCGCTGGCGCCGATGCGTGACGCAATTGCGACTCCGTTCCATCGACCCAGGCCGTGGTGGACCACCTCGTAGCCCAACTCCCTGAAGGCAAGCGCAGGCACCGCCTCGTCGCTGAGCTTCGTCTCCTGCATGCAAAGGACGTCGGGCTGAGCCGCAGCAAGCCAATCGAGGACCCGCGGCAGGCGGGCCTTGAGCGAGTTGACGTTCCAGGTCGCCAGGCGCATCGGTGGCGTGAGTCTAGCGACCGGAGCGTACGGCAACGTGGCGGCCCATCGCTTGAGGCCGGAGGAGTCAGACCTCCTTGTACTCGCCCTCGATTGTCTCGCCCTCCTCCTCGGCTGGCTGCTCTCCGCCCGCGGCGCCATTGCCGCCGGCAGATCCATCGCCCCCGCCGGGGGTCGGCTCGTATGCCTTCGTCCCGACGCGCTGCAGGGCCTCCGCCAGCTGTTGCTTGGTGGAGTCGATGGCGCCGGCATCGGTCCCCTTCAGGGCCTCGCGAACGGCTTCCATTCGTGAGTTCAGATCGGCCTTGTCCTCGTCCGACATCTTGTCGTCGAGGTCCTTCAACAGGCGCTCGGCTTGGAAGACGAGGGCGTCCGCCTCGTTGCGAGACTCGACCTCGGCGCGCCGCTTTCGGTCTTCCTCCGCGTGTTCGGCTGCATCGCGGACCATCTGGTCCACGTCCTCTTTGGCGAGCATCGAGGAGGCGGTGATAGTGACCTTCTGCTCCTTGTTCGTGGCCTTGTCCTTGGCGGTCACGTTCAGGATGCCGTTGGCGTCGATGTCGAATGTGACCTCGATCTGGGGCACTCCACGTGGAGCCGGTGGAATACCGTCGAGCCTGAAAGTCGCCAGCTTCTTGTTGTCGGCGGCCATCTCGCGCTCGCCCTGCAGCACCACGATGTCGACGGACGGCTGATTGTCGGCTGCGGTTGAGAAGACCTGCGTGTGTGAGGTCGGGATGGTGGTGTTGCGGTTGATCATCTTGGTCGCCACGCCGCCGAGCGTCTCGATGCCGAGCGAGAGGGGTGTCACGTCGAGCAGAAGGACGTCCTTCACCTCGCCGGCCAGCACGCCCGCCTGGATGGCCGCGCCAATCGCCACCACCTCGTCGGGGTTGACTCCCTTGTGGGGCTCCTTGCCGGCGAACATCTTCTTGACCGCCTCGACCACCGCCGGCATGCGCGTCATGCCGCCGACCAGGATCACCTCGTCGATATCGGTCGGCTTGAGGTTCGCGTCGGCGAGCGCCTTCTTCACTGGATCCGCCGTCGAGTTGATCAGGTCGGCCACCAGGTCCTCGAGCTTGGCGCGCGAGAGGGTCACGACCAGGTGCTTGGGGCCGGTCGCGTCGGCGCTGATGAAGGGCAGGTTGATCTCGCTCTCGCTGGTCGAGCTGAGCTCGATCTTCGCCTTCTCCGCGGCCTCCTTGAGGCGCTGCAGGGCGATCCTGTCCTTCGATAAGTCGATTCCCTGCTCCCGACGGAACTCCTCCGCCAGCCACTCGATGATCCGCTGGTCGAAGTCGTCGCCACCCAGGTGCGTGTCGCCGTTCGTGCTGCGCACCTCGAAGACACCCTCTGAGAGCTCGAGGATCGAGATGTCAAAGGTGCCGCCGCCCAGGTCGTAGACCGCGATCTTCTCATCCTTGGTCTTGTCGAGCCCATAGGCGAGGGCCGATGCGGTCGGCTCGTTCACGATCCGCTTCACGTCGAGTCCGGCGATCCGACCGGCGTCCTTGGTCGCCTGGCGCTGGGTGTCGTCGAAGTAGGCGGGGACGGTGATGACCGCCTCGGTGACCTTCTCCCCGAGGTACGCCTCGGCATCACCCTTCAGCTTCTGCAGGATCATGGCGCTGATCTCTGGCGGGGTGAAGTGCTTCTCGTTCGCCAGCTTGACCTCGACCCCGTCCGACTTGGGATCCTTGATCACCTCGTACGGCACCAGGTCCTTGCTGCGCTGCTCCTCCGGGTCGTCCCAGCGACGCCCCATGAAGCGTTTGATGCTGAAGAGCGTGTTCTCCGGGTTGGTGATCGCCTGCCGCTTGGCCACCTGGCCGACCAGACGCTCCCCGGACTTCGCAAAGGCGACGACCGACGGCGTGATGCGGCCGCCCTCCGCGTTGGTGATGACCTGCGGCTCCCCGCCTTCCATGACCGCGACGACCGAGTTGGTGGTGCCGAGGTCGACGCCGATGATCTTGCCCATATCTAACCTTCCTCGACCGCGGCTCGCGGTTTCACGTTGCTTGTCGGGTTGTTCGCGACCTTCACCAGCGCGGGGCGAATCACCCGATCGCGGAGGCGATAGCCGCGCTGCAGCTCGGCGATCACCTGGTTGTCGGGATAGTCGGTCGTCTCCTCGTGGACGACGGCCTCATGCAGGTTCGGGTCGAAAGGCTGCCCGAGCGCTTCGATCTGAGTCACCCCCTCGGACTCGAGCACGCCGCGCAGCTTGCGCTCGACCAGCCGAATCCCCTCGACCCAGCCCTCATGCACCTCGTCCGGGATGCTCTCCAGGGCGCGGTCGAAGTCGTCGAGCACGCCGAGCAGCTTGGTGATCAGTAGGGCCTTGGCGAACTCGCCCAGGGCACTCCGTTCCTCGTCGGTGCGGCGCTTGTAATTCGCGAAGTCGGCCGCCGTGCGCTGCCAGTTGTGGACGTGCTCCTCGGATTGCTGGCGCGCCTCGTCGAGCTCGCGCTGGAGCCGCTCGGCGCGCTCGAGCAGCTCGAGGCGCGACGGCGTCTTGATGGCGT
>JALYSK010000122.1 GCA_030854805.1 Chloroflexota bacterium
GGCCGGCGCTCCCCGGTCTGCACGGCCTCCACCAGGGCCGCAAGATCGGTCACGAGGTCATGAGCGGCGCCGGGCGTGCTCCCGGAAGTAGCGCGCGATCTGACCAATGCTGGTGCCTGGGCCGAAGATCTCGTGGATGCCGGCCTGCTTCAATGTGGCGACGTCCGCGTCGGGGATGATCCCGCCCGCGGCGATCAGCACGTCGTCCATGCCGCGCTGCCGTAGCAGCTCGACCACCCGGGGAAGGAGCGCCATGTGCGCGCCGGAGAGGATCGACATGCCGACCACGTCGACGTCCTCCTGCTCTGCCGCGTCGGCGATCATCTCGGGGGTCTGGCGCAGGCCCGTGTAAATCACCTCGAAGCCCTCGTCGCGCAGGCCGCGGGCAAGCACCTTTGCCCCGCGGTCGTGGCCGTCGAGGCCGGGCTTGGCGATCAGGACACGGATCGGGGTCGTGCGTTCGTCGGACATGGGCGCGCCGATTCTAGACCGATGCGAAGGGCACGCGCGGCGGTGCTCACCCCCCGGCGAGCTCGTCGATCTGCCCAGCCAGGCGGAGGTCCCGACGGGTGATGCCGCCGGCGTCGTGGCTGGTCAGGGTGAGCGTCACGCGGTTGTAGCTTCGGATGCAGATGTCCGGATGGTGGTTGGCGGACTCGGCCGCCGCGGCGACGCGATTCACGAGGGCCACGGCCTCCGCGAAGTCGGCCAGCTTGAGCGTTCGCGTGATCGTCTCACCTTCACGCTGCCACGACGTCAGCCCTGCCAGGCCAGCCGCAATTTCCTCATCGCGCAGGCGCGCCACGCCGGTCTCCCCTACTCCGAGCTCCGACCGATGAAGGTCAGGAACTCGCTACGGGTCTTTCCATCCTGGCGGAAGCGGCCCAGCATCGAGGAGGTGACCATGGTCGCCTGCTGCTTCCGCACGCCGCGCATCATGGTGCACAGGTGCGAGGCCTCAACCACGCAGCCGACCCCCTTCGGCTCCAGCCGCTCCATGAGGAAGTCCGCGACCTGCACCGTCAGGCGCTCCTGCACCTGCAGCCGGTGCGCGTACATGTCGACGATGCGCGGGATCTTCGACAGACCGATCACTCTGCCACGTGGCAGGTAGCCGACGTGTGCCCGGCCGTAGAAGGGGAGCAGGTGGTGCTCGCACAGCGAGAAGAACTCGATGTCGCGCACCACGACCATCTCGTCGTAATCGACCTCGAAGCAGGCGCCATTGATGAGCCGATCCGGATCGGTCTGGTAGCCAGCCGTAAGCTCGCCGTACATGCGCCGAACGCGCTCCGGGGTGCCCGCCAGCCCATCGCGCGACGGGTCCTCCCCGATCTCCGCGAGGAGGGTGCGAACAGCGGCCTCGAGGTCACCCCCGAGCAGGTCAGTGGTACCCATGGGCCGAAATCATACGTCCATCCAGCCCATGGGCCCGGTGAGCGCGGTACACTTATAGTTGCCCGCCCGACGCCCTCCCCACGACCCGAGCGCCGCCATGATCATCCACTCACAACAGTCTCGAACCCGCCGCCTCGGCATTCCGGGCTTTGCGCCGGGCGACCGCTGGCCGAGCCTTCTGGCCGGGCGGCTGGATGACGGTTACCACTACCTGCGCAATGTGGCCTCTGCCGGGATGCCTCGCATCCACGCGGTCGTCGTCGGACCGGGCGGCACCTGGACCCTGCGCTTCGAGGATGAGCGCGGCAGCTTTCGAAAGCGGAACGGCCATTGGTACCGTTGGAACGGATCGACGGAGTCGTGGGTGCCATGGGAAGCGCAATCAGTGACCGAGGCGCGCCTGGCGGGGCATCGGCTCCTTCTTTACCTGGAGCGCGCCGGCCTGCAGACGCCGGTCGAGGCGTGCCTGGTCGTCGCGAGCGCAGCGCAGGTCAGCTGGGAGCCCGATCAGCGTCCCGGAATCCACGTTCAGCACGATCCGACGGAGCTCGCGGCGCGCATCGCCCGCGACGAGCTGCTCAGCCCGTCCCAGGTAGATCGGATCGTGGCTCTGCTCGATCCTCGGCAGCCGGTGCGTAAGCTGGCGCCCTCGACCCAGGGCTGAGCCAGGCAAACAGCAGCACCACCGCGCCGCCCGCCAACCACCCGGCCGCGACATCGGACGGGAAGTGCGCTCCAAGGTAGACGCGCGAGATTCCAATCAGGGCCACCAGGCAGCCGGCGGCCACAACGGCAGCGACCTTGACGCCCCACGGCGCGCCGCTGCGCGCGACGAGGAGAGCGGCGATCCCGTAGCCGACCGTGCTGAGCCCCGCGTGCCCCGAGGGGAAGCTGAACCCGTGCTCGGTGACGATCGGCTGGATCACGTCGGGGCGGGTCCGTTCGATGAGCCCCTTGGTGAGCTCATTGACGAGCGCGGCGAGGCCGATCGTCGCGGCCGCTGCGATCCCGGTCCGTGGCCGGCGGGCGAGGAGCTCGGCGAGCAGCAGCACGATGGCGAGGATCGTCATGGCGATCGTTGACCCGAGCTCGGTGAGCTGACGCAGCCAGGCCAGGGGAGCGACCAGCGCGGGGTCGCGCACCGCCCGAATGAGAGCGACGTCGATCGGATCGGTGACGTGGTTGGTGACCAGCAGCGCGAGCCCGGCGACGAGCAGCACTGCGAGAGCGGCGAGCAGCGGAGCAACGAGGCGGGTGGGCATCGGTCGGAGGAGTCTACGGCGGCCGGGCTATGATCGGCTGCCGATGCTCCCGCCAACCGCCATCCATGAGCCGATGGATGTTCGCCGCAGCCCGGCCACGTCGGGCGCCATGCGAGCCGCGGTGGTCGCGGGTCTCTCGCTCGCCCTGCTCTGCGTCGCCTGGATGCTGCCCGTCATGGCGATCGTGGTGGTATGGCCGCTCCTGTATCTCCTGCCCGGCTGGGCGATCGTGGCGCTCGCGCGTCCGCGGATCGAGGCGCCCGGCCGCCTAGGCCTCTCGATCGTCATCTCGGTCCTGCTGAGCAGCCACCTGGTCTGGTGGCTCTCGCTCGTTAGCGGCGGGTATGGGCGTGGGGTGGTGTTCGCCGCAGCCCTGCTGCTGGCCCTGCTTCTCGCGGTCCACGCCTGGCGCGAAGGTCCGCTCGACCTCGCTCACCCCCTCCGCGCGCTTCGCCGCACCTGGTCGGCCTTCGCGCTCGCCGGCGTGGCCGCGCTCTTCGTGGGAGGTGTCCTGGGCATCAGCCTCTGGCGTGTCACTTCGCAGGGCGTGACGTCGGGCGGATCGAATTGGAGCGACCTGGGCGTTCACCTGGGCATCGCGCAGTCGCTGAACGCCGGCAACTTCCCCCCGCAGGTGCCGTACTTCGCGGGCCTGCCGCTCGTCTATCACTGGTTCGCCGACCTGCACGCCGCGATGGCGGCGTCCGCCGCCGGCCTCTTCTCGGTTCCCGCCATGGTGGTCCAATCAGCGCTCCTTGCGGGAGCGCTGGCCCTGCTGGTCCACGCCCTCGCACGCCACGTGCTCCGCGGACCGCGGGCGCGGCGCGCCGCGCTCATTGCCGCTGCCCTGGCGATCTTCGGCGGCGGTCTCGGCTATCTCCGCTTCATCGGCGACCTGTCCACGCTCGGCGATCCTTTGAAACTGGTCGCCGCGAACAGCTACGACAACCAGTGGCTGACGGGCTGGCCCTATTTCCGCATCCCATCGGTGATGGGCACAGGACTGCTGGTGCACCGCGCCACCACGGCCGGCCTGCCGATCCTGGTCGGGGGGCTGCTCCTCCTGGTGGCCGGCCTGCCCACCGCCGGACAGCGGCGCCAAGGATGGCGAGACCGACCCATCCTCATCGGGCTGGCGGGCGCGATGGGCGCGCTGCTCGCTCCTTTCCATTTCTTCTTCTTCCCGGCGTTCCTGGGGCTGGCGTTCCTCTACGTGATGATCAGCCGGCGGCTCGACTCCGCGCGCAACGCGCTCCTCTTCCTCGCGCCCTATGTCCTGGCGCTGCCCTTCGCTCTCCCCGCGCTGTTGCAGTCGGCTGACTCCGGCTCACTGCAGCTGGTCCGCGGCTGGGAGTCGGCCCCCATCAACGATGGGCCGGCCGCGGTCGCCTTCTTCTATCTCACCAACCTGGGACTGCCCTTCGTGCTTGGGCTCATCGCCCTGCTGCTCAAAGGCGTTCCGCGGCGAGCCTTCCTGGCCGCATGGGTGGCGCTCCTCTTCTGGGTGCCGAACGTCGTGCAGGTGAGCGTGATCGGGTTCGACATGAATAAGTACTTCCAGGCGATGTGGATCGCGGTCGCGATCCTGGCCGGCTGGCTGGTTCGCCGCTGGCCGGCACCCGCACTGATCGCGCTCTTTGTGGTGAGCATGCCCGCCCCGCTGCTGGTGGCGGCCTGGACCGCCACCTCGGATCTGCAGGTCCTCTCAGCGCAGCAGCTTGCCGCAGCCGACTGGGTCGCTGCCAGAACGCCGCCGCGCAGCGTCTTCGTCACCGACGGCTGGGTCAACTCGTTGACGGACCCGGCCGGGCGCCTGCGCCTCACCACCTTCGGCCCGTACGTCGCGAACCTGGGCTATGCCCCCGACGAGCGGATTGCCCAGGTCCACGGCATCTACTGCGCCGGCCTGCCAGCCCTATCGGCCGATCTGATGCGGGGCCTCCATGCGAGCTACGTTATCGACGCCGCGCGGCCGAGCGACTGCACGACCCCGACCGATTTCGGCGCGAGCGATCAGTTCGCCCTCGCCTACGAGAATCCTGAGCTTCGCATCTGGCGTCTGACCGATGCCGGCCCCTCGCCGTGACGGCCGAGACGAGGCGGGGACCGGATGGCGTTCCGCCCGTGGCTGGGGCTGGCTCGTATCATGCCCCGGTGGCAGGAGCAAGCGGAGCGGTGGTCGCCTTCGACCACGTCACCAAGCGCTACGCGGGCTCCGCCGAGCCCGCCGTCAACGACCTGACGTTCACGATCCCTGCCGGACAGATCTGCGTCCTCGTCGGACCGTCCGGAAGCGGCAAGACGACCACCATGAAGATGGTCAACCGGCTCATCGAACCGACCAGCGGGCGGGTCACGATCGACGGCACCGACGTGATGAGCCTGCCGGCGGTCGAGCTGCGCCGGAGGATCGGCTATGTGATTCAGCAGGTCGGCCTCTTCCCGCACCTGACGGTGGCCCAGAACGTTGGGGTTGTGCCGCGCCTCCTGCGCTGGAAGGAGCAGCGGATTCGCGACCGCGTCGACGAGCTGCTCGATCTCGTCGGGCTGGACCCTGCGATCTATCGCGGCCGCTACCCGGCCGAGCTCTCGGGCGGCGAGCGGCAGCGGGTCGGTGTGGTGCGCGCCATGGCCGCCGATCCCGCGGTGATGCTCATGGACGAGCCTTTTGGTGCCGTCGATCCGATTCGGCGCGACCGGCTTCAGAACGAGTTCCTGCGCCTGCAGGCCAAGGTCCGCAAGACGATCGTCTTCGTGACCCATGACGTGGACGAGGCAATCAAGATGGCCGACCGCATCGCCATCCTGCAGAAGGGCGGCATCCTCGCCCAGTACGACACGCCAGACGCCATCCTCGCGAGGCCGGCGTCGGAGTTCGTCGAGCGCTTCGTCGGAGCGGACCGCGGCCTCAAGCGCCTCTCCCTCGGACGCGTCCAGGATGTGCCTCTCCTCGAGCCGGTAATCGTCCATGCCGGGGAGCCTCGCGAGGCGGCCCGGAAGCGGCTCGAGGAGAAAGGCGAGGTCGACTACGCGCTGCTCGTCGACGAGCGCCGCCGGCCTCTCGGCTGGATCGACGGGCGGGACCTTGCGGGCGACGGGACCGTCGATCCCGCGGCGGCGACGCCAGGGGCGCCGACGCTCGGGCCAGAGTCGACCCTGCGCGATGCGCTCTCGGCGATGCTCAGCTCCAGCGTGCAACTCGGTGTAGTCGTCGACGAGCGCGACGCCGTGATCGGCCTGGTCAGCGTCGACCGGATTGGCGAGGTGCTGCGCGCGCCTGTCACCGCTAGGCCCGTGGGCTGAGCGGATGCCAGAGGAACCGCTGATCCGCCTCGACTGGATCGTCGACAACCTCGGTGAGATCGGTCGCCGCCTCGGCGAACACATCGTGATGACCGTCATCGCCGTCATCATCGGCTTTGTCATCTCGTTCGCCCTGGCGCTGCTGGTCCGTCGCTACCACTCGCTTGCCGGACCCGTCCTCGCAGCATCGGGTGTTCTCTATACGGTACCGAGCCTTGCACTCTTCGCGCTGGTGCTCCCCTTCACCGGCTTGAGTCTCCTCTCGGCCGAGATCGCGCTGGTGAGCTACACGGTATTGATCCTCGTGCGCAACGTGCTCACCGGCCTCGACTCGGTGCCACCCGAGGTCAGCGAGGCCGCGGTCGGAATGGGCTTTACCGCATCCCAGCGCCTCTGGCGCATCGAGCTGCCGATTGCCTTACCGGTCATCGTGGCAGGCCTGCGAATCGCCACGGTCACCACCATCGGCTTGGTCACGGTCACCTCGCTCATCGGCCAGGGGGGGCTCGGCTACCTGATCGTCACGATCGGTATTAATCAATTCTTCTCGACCCCGATCTACGTTGGCTCGGTCCTCTCCGTTGCGCTCGCCATCGGAGCGGACATCGCCCTGCTGCGGCTTCAGCTGGCCCTCACTCCGTGGGCCCGGTCGCGAGCCGGCTAGCCGCATGGACTTTCTGCGAACGGTGATCGCCTGGCTGCTCGATCCGGCTCACTGGGCCGGTTCGGGCGGTATCCCGACGCGAATCGGGGAGCACCTCCTGCTGTTGGGGGGCCCGCTCGTCATTGCGATCCTGGTGGCGCTGCCGATCGGCCTCTATATCGGGCACACCGGCCGAGGCGCATTGCTGGCGGTGAATCTCTCCAATATCGGGCGCGCCCTGCCGTCGCTCGGGATTCTCGGCATCTTCCTGCCAATCACCGCCGGCCTCGGACTCGGCTTCGGCGTTCCGCCGACAGTGATTGCGCTCTTCGCGCTGGCGGTCCCGCCGATCGTCACCAACACCTTCACCGGCATCCGCGAAGTGGATGCCGAGCTGATCGAGGCGGGTCGTGGCATGGGAATGCGCGAGAGCGAACTGCTCCTGCAGGTCGAGCTGCCGCTCGCCATGCCAATCGTGCTTGCCGGGCTCCGCACGTCGGCGGTCCAGGTGGTCGCCACGGCAACCCTCGGCGCGGTGCTGGGAACGGGCGGGCTGGGCCGGTACATCATCGACGGCATCGCGCAGCAGGATGACCCGCAGCTGTTCGTCGGAGCCGTGATCGTCGCCCTGTTGGCGATCGCTACCGAGCTCGCCTTCGCCGCCCTGCAACGGGCGGCCATCTCGCCGGGCATGCGTCGCTCAGAGCAGTCGCCGGCCGGCCTCGACGTCGACGCGTCACGTCCCGCGCTCTGAGGCGCGCGAGGCCGGAACCGAGCATCGGGCCTCCATTTCGATGGCTGCTACACTCGGGCGGAATTTCGCCGCTTCGCGGTACAAACGCAGACCGGAGAAGGAGAACCCAATGCGGAAATACCGCGGGCTCGCTCTCGGGGCGTCGGTGTTCGCGCTGGTCATCAGCGCCTGCACGGCGGGTGGGAGCAGCCAGTCACCAAGCCAGTCGGCGGCCGCGCAGAAGCCGAAGGTCACCGTCGGCTCCGCCGATTTCTATGAGTCGACGCTCGTGGCCGAGATGTACGCCCAGGCCCTCGAGGCGAAGGGATACACCGTCGAGCGCAAGCTGGTCCTCGGGGCTCGGAAGCTGACCAACGACGCGCTGAAGAACGGTCAGCTGAACCTGATGCCCGAGTACATCGGCAGCGACGCGCGGGAGCTCAAGGCGGAGGCGACCGGTGATCCGCAGGTCACGGCCGCGAACCTGAAGAAGGCGCTCGAGCCGCTTGGCCTGACCCTGCTCGACGTCGCGCCGGGGCAGGACCAGAACGGCTTCGTCGTGCGCCAGGAGACGGCCACCAAGTACAAGCTCAAGACGCTCACCGACCTTGCGGCCGTCACGGATCCGCTCAAGTGGGGCCTTCCGCCAGAGTGCAAGACGAACCCGTCGTGCCACCAGGCCCTGCTCGACTCGTACGGAATCGACACGAACAAGCTCGCTGACGCCAAGCCGAGCTTGGTCGTATCCCTGAAGCCGTGCAGCGCTCCAATGGCGACGGCACTTAACACGAGGAACCCGGACGGTAGCTACGCAGTTGACGTCGCGGAGCTCTGCACCACGCAGCCCGCGATCCAGCAGTTCAACTTCGTGCTGCTCGAGGACGACAAGCACTCCCAGCCGGTGGACAACATGGCGCCGGTCGTGCGCAAGGACCTGCTCGACGCCGCGCCCCCCGATTTTGCCGAGACCCTCAATGCGATCTCGGCCAAGCTGACGACCGATGATCTGACCGCACTGGGCGTTGAGATCGTCGGCAACCACAAGACCGAGGCCGACGTGGCCAAGAAATGGCTGACCGATAACGGCCTGATCTAGCATCCTGCCGACTCCAGCCCAGCAGAAGGGGCAGCCGGTTCGCCGGCGGCCCCTTCTGCGTGCATCATGCAGTGACCGATGTCCTCCGAACATCTCGACCTCGCCGACTACCGGCGCCGCGTCTTCTCGATCTATGACGCTCTGCGGCGCGACACCCGGCCCGGACCGATGCGCACGGTCGGCTTCCGCGCTGCCAAGGACCGGCTCTTCGGCTCGCATCCGCAGTCGCCAGTCCCAGCCGATGAGCGACCGAGTTTCCGCGGTCTGGCCTATTGGCGCCACGACGCGGACTTTGCGCTGCGAGGGCGGTTCGAACCGGACGCCGACGCGCCGGGGACCGAGCTGCCGCGCTCCGGGGAAGGGAGCATGGGCTTCCGTCGCATCGGTCAGGTGGCCTTGGAGGTTGGTGGTCCGGAGTCACGGCTGGGGGTCTACTGGATCGAGGGCTACGCGGGAGGCATCTTCATCCCCTTCCGAGACGCAACCAACGGCAAGGAGACGTACGGGGGAGGCCGCTACCTGTGGGACTCGATCAAGGGTGCGGACCTCGGCTCGGAGGGTGACGAGCTGGTGCTCGACTTCAACTTCGCGTATCACCCCTCCTGCGTCTACGACCCGCGCTGGTCCTGTCCCCTGGCGCCTCCTGAGAACCGGCTCGTGGTACCGATTCCGGCCGGCGAACGCCTGGCCGGCGTCCACGAATGACGGATCAGGCGCGCCACTGCATCAAGTGCGGCCGCGAGATCGGTCCGGACGAGACGATCTGCGCAATCTGCAACCGCGCCGGCATGGCGACCCCTTCGGCGACCCAGTACCACGCGACCGTGGTCGTCGCGATCGTCGCCGCGGTCGCGGGACTGGCGATCGCTGCCAGCCTGGCGCTACGCGGAGTCGGGCCCTTCGACGCGCAGGTCGTGCACGCCCGGCCCGACGCGAACGAAGCCCTGGTCGTCACCCTCGCGGTCGAGAATCGTGGCACCAAGGCGGGGCGCGCCAAGTGCCAGGTGGTGGCCAGCGACGCGACCGGGAGCGTCCTGGGGCGGACCTTCGTCGTGACGCGTTCGATCGGCGCTGGAGAGCGCACGACCTCGGAAGCGCGCCTGCCGTCCGTCGCACTGCCGCCGGCCGAAGTGATGGTCGACTGCACGTAGCCGAAGCCGGCGTCGCTACTCGATTACCAGCCTCACCTGGATGAGGCCACGGCTGAGCGGCTGGTCGGTGATGAGCGGCCAGGCCGCGTGCGAGATGTCGACCACTCGCTGGTCGCGGCCTCCCCAGTAACAGTCGCACCAGTCGACGATCGGCAGCCGGGCGCAGCGGTCGGCGCAGACCGTAACGTAGCCATGGATGGCGCCCGTATAGCGGCCACCGATGGCGCCCGGCAACGCCACGCTGGGAACGCCCAGGAAGCCCGCGGTTCCGGCGTAGTTGCTACCGATACCGGCGATCGACGCGGCCGTTCCCTCGCGAACGTAGGCCGCTCTGGGGCCTGTGGCCCCGCCGACACGCTCGCTCAGCTCCCCGCGCGCGGCGCCAACCGGGGCGTGCGTCGGGAAGTCGACGAGGTGGCTGGGCTGCCCCTTCGGGTCAGGCGCCGGCGTGGCGTTGGTGCCAGTGCTCGAGCCGAGCGCCACGGCCACGGCCAGGAGAAGGGCGCCAAGCACCCCGTGACGGATCTGCAACCACGAGTCCTCGTGGGGGTTTGGGCGGCGTCGTGGGCACGCGCCGCACCCGCGGGCGGCAACGGCGCCGAGCCCGGCGGGCGATCTGTGTGATGGGTCGGGAAGCAGGAACCGTACCACCGGACGCTATCCTCCGCAGATGCGCTCATGGCTCCGGGTCCTCGCAGGGTCACTCCTTTTGTGTGTGCTGGCGGCGCCCAGCGCAGCCACGGTGGTCGGGGCGGGGCCACCGTTTCCCGATCCGGTCAGTGGTCGGGCCGTGTACGACCCGGCCGGCGCGATCACGGCTGAAACGGAACAGGAGCTCGAATCCCGGATCGACGGGATCGAGGCACGAACCGGCGCCGAGATTGTCGTCTACCTCCAGGTCGATCCCGCGGTCAGCGAGCAGGAGAATCTGGACAAGGCGCAGGCGCTCCTCGACCAGTGGGGGGTGGGACGGGTCGGCTTCGATGACGGGCTGGTGATGCTGCTCGGGCTCGAGTCAGACTTGAAGCATGGACGGATCAGCCTGTTCGGGGGTTCGGGGTTCACGGCAGCCTATCTCGACCCGGACGCGCTCACGGCGGTGATCCAGGACGACATGGTCCCGCTGGCGAGGAGCGGCGACATCGACGGCGCCCTTCTCGCCGCGCTCGACTCGATCGGCGGCCGGATGACCACGGACCGTCGTGATCAGATTCAGGGCGCCCGACAGCTCAACGCGGTGCTCGGCCTTGGCGTTGCGCCGATCGTTCTCTTGGCCGCACTCAGTTTTGCCTACCTCGCCTGGCGCCGCCAGGGACGCGACCCCGAGTTTCACGACAGCCCCTCGATCCTGATGGCCGGTCCGCCGGCCGGCATGACGCCTGCGCTGGCAACCGTGGTGCGACGGGGAGAGGCCACTCCGGAGAGCCTCAACGTGACCCTGGTCGAGCTCGCCAGCCAGGGCCGCATTGCCTTCAGCAACCTCGACCGGGTGAGCGAGGTCCGCTCCGACGGGGACCCCGATCCGCTGACGGACCCGGCGATCCTCGTCCCGCCCGAGCCGGCCACGGCGCCGCCGCTCGCCAAGCCGCAGGGGTACGTCTACGACACGATTCGCGGTCTTGCCGGGAGCTCGGGCGAGCTGCGCCGAGAGCAGCTCTGGGGTCTCAACGCCGCCGTATCCGAATATCGCTCGATGGTGGAGGAGACCGCCGTTGGCCTGGGATGGTTCACGCAGCGCCCGAGCCGTCTGATCGGACGCTGGACGGCAATAGGGATCGGCGAGCTTGGGTTCGGCCTGATCGTCGGCTTCGTTGGCGTCAGCACGCCGTCGAGCGGTGCGCTCCTGCTTGGTGTAGCGCTCGCCCTCGGCGGCGTGGGGACGATCCTCTTCGGCCGCGCGATGAGTCAGCGCACGCCTCTCGGCTCACGGGTCGACGGCATGCTGAAGGCATACGCTCGCACGCTTCAAAAAACGATGGAGCAGGCGCGAACGATGGACCAGGTGGTCGGAGAGCCCGCGGTTCGGATCCTGGCCGACACCCCGAACAAGGCGGTCGTCTGGGCCGTGGCGCTCGGCCTGCGCGACCAGCTCGCGGCGGTGCTGACCCGCACCCTCGAAGATCGGCGCGCCGGCCAGCCGGCGGCGCACTCGGCCTTCTATCCGTACTGGCTTGGCTCCGCAGCCGCCGGCTCTGCTTTCGGCGACGTGGGGATCGGCGACGCTGGCATGAACGTCGGCACCGTGTCCGACGGCGGTGGGGGCCTCTTCTCGGGATCGGCCATCCCCGACTTCGACGGGATGTTCTCGGCGCTCGGCAGCATCGGTTCCGCGCCCTCCAGCAGCTCGAGCTCGAGCGACGGCGGAGGGTTCGGCGGAGGCGGCAGCTCGGGCGGAGGCGGCGGCAGCGGCAGCTTCTGAGGCGCGTGCTAGAGTGCGACCGATGCAACGACGAGACCGACGCCCCGGCGGTGGCGACCGCCGCTTCGAGCGTCCGCGGGATCCGGATCGGCGCTTTCCCGACCGCCCGCCTCGCACTGACCGCCCCTCACGGGATATGGATCGTCCTCCCGGTGGCTTCGGCGGCCCGCAGCGCTATGGACAGCAGCAGCAGCAGCAGCAGCAGCACCGGCCGTCCTACCCTCCCCGCCCGAGCGAGGATGCCGGAATGTCGATTCGCCTCGATCCACGCCGCGTCGGGATTCTGAAGCGGCTGGCGGCCGAGGAGGGGGTCCGTCCCGGCGAACTCGCCGTCCGCTGGCTGGAGGAGCGCCTGGATGCGGTCCGGGTCGGGACCCCGATGACCGCGCCGGCCGCTGGTTCCGGCGCGGCCCTGGCCGAGCTCGGCTCGCGCCTCGATGAGCTCTCCCGCCGCGTCGACCGCCTGGCCGCAGCCGCTCCCCCTTCCCCGGCGCCTGCAGCAAGCGCGGCCGCCCCGCCATCAGCACCCGGCATCTCGAAGCCGCGGCGCACCAGAAGCTCGAAGACCGTTACGACTGCTCGCGTCCCGCTCCACGAGGAGATCGTCGCGGTCATCAGCGAGCGCGGCTCGCAGACCGCCTCTGAGCTGGCAGGTGCCATCGCGGAGCGGGGGCGCTATCAGCCGCCACGCTCGGGCAAGCCGATCGATGCGGCGATGATCAACGGCCGCGTCTCGAACCCGACCTATCGGGGCCGCTTCACGCGCAGCGGCAGACGCATCGGCCTGGCCGAGGCCTAATCCTCGAGGACGAAGGTCAACAGGATATTGGCCTGAAACTCGATTCCGCCGTCGCGGCCGACATTCACGCGCTGCTCTTTGACCCATGCGCTGCGCACCTGGCGCAACGTCTTCCCGGCGCGCTCGATCCCTTCACGGATGGCGGCCTCGAAGCTCTCGGTTGAGGTGCACGACAGCTCGGTGACCCTGGCGACAGACATGGCGCATCTCCTGCTTCTCTGATTTGCCGATCGAGACTGCAAGCCTACTGCCGCGCCTCGTGCGAGCGCGTCCAGGCGAGCAGATCATCGGCCGCCATTGCGTTGACGATCGACGCCACCTCGACACCGCAGGCGGCGGCGCGCTCGCAGCCGTAGCCGAGCCAGTCGAGCTGGCCCGGGGCGTGCGCATCGGTGTCGATGCTCAGCCGGCAGCCGGCCTCCACCGCCAGCCGCAGGAGCCGCTTCGGAGGATCCAGGCGCTCGGGACGGGCGTTGATCTCGATCGCCTTGTCGAAGCGGACGGCGGCGGCGAAGACGATCTCTGGGTCGAACTCTGATGGCGGCCGATTCCGCTTGGCCGTCTTCATCCGTCCGGTGCAATGGCCCAGGATATCGAGCTCCGGATTCGCGAGCGCCGTGACCATGCGCCTCGTCATCTCCTTTCCTTCCATCCGCAGCTGGCTGTGGACGCTGCCGACCACCACATCCAACCCGGAGAGCAGCTCGGGCT
>JALYSK010000148.1 GCA_030854805.1 Chloroflexota bacterium
CAACATGCATCGCTGGGGCGCGCACCTGATGGTACTGACCGTCTTTCTGCACATGATCCGCGTCTTCTACCACGGCGCCTACAAGCCGCCGCGAGAGTTCAACTGGGTGATCGGGGTGGTCCTGCTCTTCTGCACCCTGTGGCTCAGCTTCACCGGCTACATCCTGCCGTGGGACCAGATCGCGTTCTGGGCCATCACCGTCGGCAGCCAGATGGCGACCTACGCTCCCCTGATCAACAGCGAGTCGAGCTTCCTCCTGCTGGGTGGGATCGAGGTCGGGCAGGGGACGCTCATTCGCTTCTACGTGATGCACGTGATCGCATTTCCGCTGATCGCCGCTATCCTCCTGGTGGTGCACTTCTGGCGCATCCGGAAGGACGGCGGCATCTCCGGGCCGGTGTGAGCGAGGCGGGCCGATGACCATCGAGAAACGACCCAACCGGACGGCGGACAAGAACGCACCCTCGCAGGCGCCGGCGGAGGCGCCGCTCGCGCCGGTCACGCAGGGGCCTAAGCTGCCCGGCCCGCCCGGCGTGCCGGGCACCGAACGCTTCCGGCTGCTCGCGTATGTGAAGCAGGAGTCGATGGTCCGCGTCGACAAGCGCCCCGACGAGACGCTGCTCACCTGGCCGCACCTCCTGCGCCCCGAGTTCGTGATGATGATGCTGATCTTCGCGCTGCTGGTGGTGGCCAGCTTCTTCATCCGCGCGCCGCTCGAGGAGATGGCGAACCCGTCGGTCACGCCGCATGTCGCCAAGGCGCCGTGGTACTTCCTGGGCCTGCAGGAGCTGCTCTCGTACTTCAACGGCACGGTGGTGGGAATATTTCTGCCGCCCGTCTACTTCATCGGGATCGCCCTGATCGCCTACATCGATCGATCGCCCTACAAGGCCGCACGCGACCGCAAGCTGGCGTGGGTCTTCTTCCTGTGCCTGATGGTGGGGGGCCTGCTGGTGACCTTCATCGGCATGTTCTTCCGCGGGCCCGGCTGGAACTGGGTCTGGCCGTGGCAGGGGATCTTCTTCACGCTATGAGTCATCAACCACCCGCATACGGTGAGGTGCCCGGTCCGCCGGCCGGCGAGATCGCCCGCCGCACCTTCATGCGACGCATGCTCGGAATCGGCATCGGGGTCCTGACGCTGGAGCTCTTTGGCGGCACGTGGGCATTCCTGTGGCCGAACGTGACCTCCGGTCTCGGCGGTCTGATTCCGGTCGGAACCGCAGCGGCGATCAACGCCCTCGCGCCGAAGTGGGCAGCGGGCGAGCCATATATCTATGGGCCCGCCAACCTCTTCCTGGTCAATATCCCGGCCGCCGAGAGCCTGGTCGACGGGAAGAAGAGCCCGGTCCCGGATCCAAAGGACAAGGTCCTGGCGCTCTACCGTAAGTGCCCGCACCTGGGCTGCCAGATTCCGCAGCTGTGCGACAAGAGCCACTGGTTCGAATGCCTCTGTCACGGCAGCAAGTACACGGTGCTCGGCGAGAAGCGCGACGGCCCGGCGCCGCGCGGCATGGATCGCTTCAACACCACAATCGACAAGGACGGGATCTACGTGATCGACACGCGTCAGAAGATCACGGGCCCGCCGGTCGGGACGGTGACGTTTGACGACCGTTCGCCGGACAAGATTCAGCACTGCACCGGCCTGTAGATGCGGCTCAAGACGCTCGGGGTGGTGCTGATCACCGCCCTCGCCCTCTTCGGGGTCTTCTACTGGGTGACCGACACGCCGCGTCGCACGTCCAACCTCGAGGCCGAGAAGGCGGCCCTGCTTGCCTACGGCACGGAGCTCTTCGCACTGCCCACTACGGAGAAGCCCGCCAACCCGGGCTGCGCGCAATGCCACGGGCCCGAGGGAAAGGGCGGCGAGGTGGGCAACACCGGCGTCAAGGCGCCGAATCTCCACTCCCCCAGCATCGCCACCAAGCTGCAGGCCAACTCGCACTACGTCAACCTCGTCATCCGATTCGGGGGCGTCGTCGTCTCCGGGAATGTGAAATCGCCGATGCCGGCCTGGAGCGCGGAGGTCGGCGGCGCCCTGAACGTGCAGCAGGTCGACGCCCTCACCGCGCTGGTCGAGAGCTGGGCCAAGGAGGCGGCCGCCAGCGCGCCGGCGGGGACGTCGCCCCCGAACAACGCCGCGGCCGGCGACGACGTCTACCACAACCTGACGACCGCGCAGCCGTGCGCCAGCTGCCACGGCCAGGACCTGGCGGGGGTGCCGAAAACCTACCCGAACCTGCAGAAGATCGGAAGTGCGCCGGTCACCGACCTGCCGACACCCATCAGCGGGCTCGCGAAGCTGCAGGCCGACTACAAGGCCGATCCGCGCAAGTTCCTGGAGCAGTGGATCCGCGACTCGTCGAAGAACTACAACGGAGGAGCGTCGACCGGCATGCCGTCATACGGGCCCGACGTCCTCAGCGACGCGCAGCTCCAAGCATTGATCACCTTCCTCCTCGAGCACAAGTAGTGGATCGATGACGACCGGTTATCCACTCCCCAGGCGCCGCGGCAAGCTCAGCCGCGGGCTCGCCTTCGTCGAGGACTTCATGAATTGGCTGCTCTACGGCCGCGAGACGTGGCTGGTCGCTGTGCTGAAGGGGGTTCCTCTCTTCCTGTTCATCTACTTCCTGTTGATGTACATCCCGAACTACGCGTACTACCTCACCACCGTCGTGATCCCGTTCCTGCACTTCAGCGCCGACGTGGGATTCATCATCGCCGCACTCATTGGCGGCGGAAACGTCACCCTGCTCATCGTGCTGGCGATCTGGACGCAGGCCGCGCGCGGCCGCCGTGGCTTCGCCTGGTCGCTGATCCGGATGCTCGACTTCCTGCAGTTCCTGTTCGTCCTGCTGATCATGATCCCGCTGCTCGCCTTCAACCTGGCCGGCGGCTCCTTCATTCCGCCTCGCTTCCCGCTGCTCTCGCTGGGGCTTGGCGCGGTGTCCGCCGCCCTGGGAGCGGCGGCGCTCGTCTACCTCTACTTTGAGTACCGTCGCCTGACCCTCGGTGAGGCCGAGGCGGCGAGCGCACGGTCGGCCGCCTACTCGGCGCGCTGAGCCCAGCGCCTCGCAGCACCACGTCGCGCGCGCTCCTCGCCCACCTCGCCTGGCTCGCCGTCGTGCTTGCCGGGGCCGGTGCGCTGATCGGGTTCGAGCTGGCCGCGCCGTGTCCTGGCGGCGGACCGATCGCCTTCGGCGATTGCGTCGCGGTGCGGCCGTTCGCGATCGGGGTCGTCGCGCTGGCGGCCGGGTTGTACGCGCTCGGCCTGTCGGCGGTCCTCTGGTGGCTGGAGGGCCTTCGCTCCCGGCACGTCGCCGATGCGCGTGCGGCGCGGGATTGGTACCTCTTGGCCGGAGCGATTGGCCTTCTCGTGGCTCCGCTGTTGGCCTTCACCCTCGCGTCGGCGCTTCGCTGACCGCGGTACAGTGGTCTGCGAGACTGCAACATGGACGGCGATGAGCTACCGATCTGCTGACGACCTGCTCGCGCGCCTGGGTCCGCTCGCCCGGATCTCGGGCGAGCGACTGGAGCTCCTTGACGAGAGGCGTTTCCGCGACGAGCTGCTCGATGAGGTCGTATTCGAGGCGGTGTTCAACGACGACGCATCCCTGCGCGATGCGTGCGCCTGGGTGATCTGGTCGGCCAGCCAGACGCTCGGCTGCGGATCGGCCTCCATCCATGACCTGTACCGCGCCCGCGGGCGGGGAGAGTTCGATCCCACTCGCTTCACCACCCCGGCGATCAACGTGCGAGCGGCCGCCTATCTGACCGCGCGGCAGGCTTTCATCGCGGCGAGCGAGCGCGATGCCGGAGCGCTCATCTTCGAGATCGCCAAGAGCGAGATGGCCTACACCGCGCAGCGGCCGGCCGAGTACACAACGGTCATCCTTGCGGCCGCCATTCGTGAGGGTTGGCGGGGCCCGGTCTTCCTGCAGGGCGACCATTTCCAGTTCAATGCGACCGGCTGGCGGTCGGATCCGGAGAAGGAGCTCGAAGGCCTCCGCTCATTGACCCGCGAGGCGCTCGGCGCCGGCTTCCTGAATATCGATATCGACTCTTCCACGCTGGTCGACCTGTCCCAGCCGACGGTCGCCGAGCAGCAGCGCGTCAACGCCGAGAACACGGTCGAGCTTACCCGTCTCATCCGCCGCCGCGAGCCGGACGGGGTGACGGTATCGATCGGGGGTGAGATCGGCGAGGTGGGAAAGGCCAACTCCACCGAGGAGGAGCTGCGGGCTTACCTGGACGAGTATGAGAGCCGCCTGGGCAGCGACCTCGACGGGCTGAGCAAGGTGAGCATCCAGACCGGCACGAGCCACGGCGGGGTACCGCTCGCCGACGGCTCGATAGCCGAGGTCAAGATCGACTTCGACACGCTGCGCCGGCTCTCGACACTCGCGCGCGAGGAGTACGGCCTGGCGGGCTGCGTGCAGCACGGCGCCTCAACTCTTCCGGAGGACGCGTTCCACCATTTCCCGGCCAGCGGGACCGCCGAGATCCACCTGGCGACCGGCTTCCAGAACATCCTGTATGACGGCGGCGGTCTGCCTCCCGAGCTACGGGCCGAGATGATGGAGTGGGCGCGCGCCAACTGCGCCGACGAGCGCAGCGACGGGCAGACGGACGAGCAGTTTCTCTATAAGGCGCGCAAGAAGGCGATTGGTCCCTTCAAGCGCCAGCTGTGGACACTGCCCGAAGAGGCTGCCCAGGAGATCGCCCGTCAGCTGCGCGACAAGATGGGCCTCCTGTTCGACCGGCTCGGCATCGCCGGGACTCGCGAGCTGGTCGACCGCTTTGTGACCCCACCTGCCCTGCCCAGGCCGCTACCAGCGGCTCTCGGAGGCGAGCAGCGAGCAGCCGTGACCGCGGGTGCATCGGTCTTCGAGGACGACGGCTCCGGGGAGTAGGAGCGACCTCAGCGGACGCCCAGCAGCTTGCCCAGGGCGGGCTGCTCGGCGAGGCTGAGC
>JALYSK010000156.1 GCA_030854805.1 Chloroflexota bacterium
GTCCTCGAGGGTCGCGATGAGGAGCTTGGCGCTCGCTGGCGCCTCGTGGACGGGGACGGGCGGGAGATCCGCCGGATCGACCTGCCCTAGCCGGTCGGACGAGCACGGGCCCCCGCGGTCGTTACAAGATCACGCAAGCCCATCAAGCTTGGACATTGGGCTTCACCAGCGTAGAATGTCCCGGCCGCTCGACGCAACGATCGATAGAAGGGGAGCATCGGACTCATGCGCCGACTGATCGTGCTCGCAGCCGTCGCGTCACTGCTTCTGTCCGTCGGTTCGGTCAACGCCCTCGCCCCTGAGCAGGCGCCGCCCGGCAACAGGACCGACGCTCGCGTGGCAGATCGCTACATCGTCCTGTACCGGGATGGTTCCAACACGGACGTCATCACCAATCGACTGGCGCGTCGGTTGGCCTTCCAGCCCGACCGCGCCTATCACAATGCGGTGCGCGGCTTCTCGGCCCATTTGAACGCCCAGCAACTCGCCGCAGTACAGGCGGATCCAGCCGTCGCGATCGTCGAGGCCGACCGGGTCGTTCAGCTGGAGGCGCAGACACTCCCAACCGGCGTCGACCGCGTCGAGGCCGATCTCTCGGGGACGGCCCGGATCGACGGCATCGACGAGCGCGTCGACGCGGACATCGCGATCATCGACACGGGCATCCAGGCCGACCATCCCGACCTGAATGTGGCCGGCGGCTACAACTGCATCAACTCCAATCCGGCCGATTGGGTCGACGGCCACGGCCACGGCACCCATGTGGCCGGGATCGCCGCGGCGAAGGACAACGACTTCGGAGTGGTGGGCGTGGCTCCCGGGGCCCGGGTCTGGGCGGTCCGCGTCTTCGACAGCACCGGCTTCAGCATGCTCTCGTGGATCGTCTGCGGAATCGACTGGGTGACCAGCCAGAAGGATCCCGTCGGCTCGACCAAGCCGCTCTTCGAGGCCGCCAACATGAGCCTCCGGGACGCCGGCTCAGACGACGGCACGTGCGGGCTCACGAAAGGCGATTCCGAGCACCAGGCGATCTGTCGATCGGTCGCCGCAGGGACCACGTACGCGGTCGCGGCGGGCAACGACGGGACCGATGCGTCCCAATGGATCCCGGCTGCGTATCCCGAGGTCATCACCGTCTCCGCACTTGCCGACTTCAACGGCAAGCCCGGCGGCGGAGCGGCTTCGACCTGCTCCTCGTTCAGCTCCGCGGACGTCGATGACACGTTCGCCGACTTCAGCAACTTCGGGCCGGCCGTCGACCTGATCGCACCCGGCAAGTGCATCTACTCCACGTATTCGACGCTCAAGAGCACCAGGACGGGATATGCCGTCCTGTCCGGGACGTCGATGTCCACCCCGCACGTGACGGGCGCCATCGCGCTCTACAAGGTCAGCAACCCGGCGGCGACGCCGGCTGAGGTGCAGGCTGCCCTGCAGGCCGCGGGTACCCAGGACTGGTTCACCAGCACCGACCCCGATGCAATCCACGAGCCCCTGCTCAGCGTCGCGGGATTCGGTGGGACTCCTCCGCCGCCCCCGCCTCCTCCGCCTCCTCCGCCCCCGCCCCCGCCTCCACCCACCGGTGATACCGGCCAGCGCAGCCCAACGGCCAACGCGGCCGCGAGCGGCGGCGACGGCAACGGCTACCAGACGAACCCCGCGAACGCGTATGCCGACGACGGGCTCTTCGCCGTGGACACGAACAGTGGCTCGGGCTCGAGCACGTCCTGCACGAGCAGCGGCAAGGACCGGCACCTCTTCTACGACTACGGGGTGACCATCCCGGCCGGCTCGACGATCAAGGGCATCGACATCCGGCTCGATGCGAAGGTCGACAGCACGTCGGGCTCCCCGAAGCTGTGCGTCCAGCTCTCGTGGGACGGCGGAGCTTCGTGGACCGCGGCGAAGTCGACCGCCACTCTCACCACCTCCGAGTCATCGCGCACGTTGGGCAGCGCAACGGACGCGTGGGGCCGGAACTGGACGGTTGGTGACCTCTCGAACGCGAACCTCCGGGTCCGGGTGATCAGCGTCGCGAGCTCGAGCTCCCGCGACTTCTCGCTCGACTGGATCGCGATGCGCGTCCACTACTAGGAGGGACGAGCATGCGCCGGTCCAATCGACGGCGCGAGGCCTGCGCCGATTCGGACTGCTGGCCCCGCCGCGACACCTGAGGTGGTTTCAGCCGCACAGGCAACTCGAAGCTGGTCAGGCCGAGAGCGCCAGGGCGACCGCCTCGTCAGTCGTGAGGCGGCGGCCCTCCGCCCACGCTGCCTCGAGCGCAGTCGCGTCGAGCCTGTCGCGGAGCTGGCTGATCGCGGCGTCGTATTCTTCGCGTTCGTTTCCGACCATGACGGCCTCCGCGACCTCGCGGATCACTTCCGCCGCCCCGAACAGGCGCGCCGCGTGGAGCAGGTCACTCTTCGCGATCGCAAGGAACCCGAAGCACTCCAGCTGGTTCGCGATCGCGCCCCGGTTGCCTGCGTGCTGCCAGCCGTGGAGCGTTTCCCGGTAGAGCTCCTGAGCCTCGTCGATCTCTCCTGTGCGTCGGAGTGCGTGAGCAAATTCGCTCCGGGCCATGAGCAGGTGCTTGCGGTCGCCCATCGCTTCATATCCCGTAATCGCCCGACGAAACCACCCACGCGCCTCGTCGAGCCGACCCGTCATGGCCAGCAATTCGCCACGACCCGCGGCGATGAAGGCGATCGCACGGAGATTGCCGGAGCGATCCGCGGCGTCGGACGCCCTCTGGAGCCCGGCTTCCGCGCTGGCCGCGCCATCAGGGCCGACTACAACGAAGTAGGCGACGCTCGCCTCGATCATGGCGACAGCCAACCAGTCGTCGCGCGACCTGGCCAGCCGAAGCATTTCGTCCGCCAGGTCGCGGGCTTCGGTGAGCTGTCCCGAGAAGACCCTCGTGGTCGCCAGGGCAGAGAGCGCATCCGACAGGACCTTGTCGTCCCTGGCCTCTCGGGCAAGCGCCACTGCTTGCTCGGCCCACCGCCCGCCCGTTCGCGCCTCCCCGCCAAGCGATGTCGCGTTGGCGGCCGTCGCGAGCACCCTCGAGACAAGGATCATGCGCTCGCGAGCGTCCGGTGGAGCAGCGGGAGGCAGCGACAGCGCGAGGTCGGCCGCCCTCGCCATCCAGCGGACGCCGTCGGAGTCGATCGATCGGGACACCCCGTACGCCGCCATTGCGACGCACAGACGGAGCGCCGTTTCTGGCTCCGCCTCGAACGACCACTCCAGCGCGGCGCGCACGTTCTCCATCTCGACGTCGAGGCGGTTCAGCCACGGGACCATGTCCGCACCCCGGAGCCCGGCCTCGGCTGCCTGGGCGAG
>JALYSK010000013.1 GCA_030854805.1 Chloroflexota bacterium
CCGCCGAGGTGGTGACCGCGGCCGCCGGGAACGGCGCGTGAGCGTCCTCGACCAGCTCCTCGTCGCGTCGCGAGCTCGCGCTCGGCGTGACGCGCGGCTGGTTCCGCTGCAAGAGCTGCGGCGCGAGGTGGCGAGCATGCCGCCCGCTCGTCGGTTCGAGGCGGCGATCCGCTACGGCGATCGCGTGGCACTCATTGCCGAGGTGAAGCGCGCGTCCCCCTCAGCAGGCTCCTTCGAGGCCGTTCGTGACGTACGGGCGCTGGCGCAGGCCTACTTCGACGGCGGCGCGACCGCTCTCTCGATCCTTACCGAGCCGACGCGCTTTGGCGGCTCGGACCACGACCTGCCCGAGGTCTCCGGCCTTGGGCTGCCGGTGCTGCGCAAGGATTTCACCGTCGGCCGTTACCAGGTCTGGCAGGCGCGCGCAATCGGGGCCGATGCGGTCCTGCTGATCGCTCGCGCCCTGCCCGGTGACGAGTTGCCGCGCCTGCTCGCGACCGCCGCCGAGGTCGGGCTCGACGCCTTGGTGGAAGTGCACGACGCTGCCGAGCTGGAGCGCGCCCTGGGCGCAGACGCGACGCTCATCGGGGTCAACGCGCGGGACCTGGCGACTCTCGAGGTCGACCTGGATGGAGGGCTGCGGCTCCTCGAGCGGGCCCGTGAGAGCGGTGCCACGCTGATCGCGGAGAGCGGCCTTGCCACGGCAGAGGACCTGCGACGGGTTGGCGCCGCCGGCGCGCGTGGGGCGCTGGTTGGCACCAGCCTGCTGCGCAGCGCCGATCCAGCGGCCGCGGCGAGAGAGCTCACCACAACCGTCCGGCGCATCAATGCCGCATCCATTCTTCATGCCCCGGCACGCGCAGCGGTGAAGGTGTGCGGCATGCGGTCTGAGGCCGCCGTCCGTGCGGCCGTGGCGGCCGGCGCCGACCTGGCCGGCTTCGTGGTGTCCCCCGGCGCCCGGCGAGCGATCACGCCCGAGCGGGCCGGCGAGCTGGCACGCGACCTCAACCGCGGCCCGCAGCCGGTCCTCGTCTTTCGTCGCCCCACCCGCGCGGAGGTCGTCGACGCCATCGCCAGGAGCGGCATCTCGGACGTCCAGATCTCCGGGTTCGACCAGCCGCCCACCTGGCTGGCGGAGATCAACGCCGGAGCGGAGAGGATCGGCGTCATCCACGCCACGGCCGGCGTGCGCGATGCTCTGACCAGCGCCGAAGCGTGGTACGCCGCTGGCGCGAGCCGCGTGCTGCTCGAGGGCGCGTCCGCAGCCGACGGCGGCGGCAGTGGGCGCGCCGCTCCGCTCTCGATGGCCCGGCGTCTCGGTCGCATTCTGCCGATCGGGGTGGCGGGGGGCCTGACGCCCGCCACGGTGGCCAGAGCGGTCAGGACCGCCCGCCCCGCTTACGTCGACGCGAGCAGCGGCCTTGAGCGCAACGGCCAGTCAGACCCGCGGCGCATCCGTGCCTTTGTACGCAATGCGCGCCGCGACCCAACCGGCGCCGACCGCGTCGACAGACGTGGTCGCTTCGCCCGCTTCGGTGGACGGTACGTCCCGGAAACGCTCATCCCGGCGCTCGAAGAGCTGACTTCCGCGTGGATCCGAGCGCGGGGAGACAAGGTCTATCGCAGCGAGCTGCGACGCCTGCATCGCGACTTCATCGGTCGACCGACACCGATCTTCGAGATCCCGGCCGAGGCTCTGGCCGACCGCGGGGGGATCGGTCAAAGGATCTTCCTGAAGCGCGAAGACCTGGCGCATACCGGCGCGCACAAGATCAACAACGCGATCGGGCAGGCGCTGCTGGCCAAGCGGATGGGCAAGCCGCGGGTCATCGCCGAGACCGGGGCCGGCCAGCACGGCGTCGCGGCCGCGACTGCATGCGCGCTGCTGGGCATGGAGTGCGTGGTGTACATGGGGACGACCGATATCGAGCGCCAGGCGCCCAACGTGCAGCGCATGCACCTGCTCGGAGCCGAGGTCCGGCCGGTGGCGACCGGCAACGGCACGCTGCGCGACGCCCTGAACGAGGCGCTTCGCGACTGGGTCGCCAACGTCGAGTCGACCTTCTACATCCTGGGCTCGGCGGCGGGTCCACATCCCTACCCGGACATGGTCGCCGAGCTCCAGTCGGTGGTCGGGCGCGAGTCGCGCACCCAGATGCTGGCACGCATCGGCCGCGTGCCGGACGCCGTGGTCGCGTGCGTGGGGGGCGGCAGCAACGCGATCGGCATCATGCGGCCCTTCCTTGACAGCTCGGCGCGGCTGATCGGTGTCGAGGCTGGTGGCCGCTCGGACGCTCTCGGCGACAACGCCGCATCGCTGGGCCTCGGCTCGCCCGGTGTGCTGCACGGGGCCCTCACCATGCTGACGCAGACGACCGCGGGCCAGGTCGTCGAGCCTCACTCGGTCTCGGCAGGGCTCGACTACCCCGGCGTGGGGCCGCAGCTCGCCGCGCTGGCCGCCTCGGGGCGCCTGGAGGTCCTGCGAGCGACCGATGCCGAGGCCCTCATGGCGACGGTCTGGCTCTCCCGCCGCTGCGGGATCGTGCCGGCTCTCGAGTCGGCCCATGCGCTGGTCGCCGCGCTGCGACTGCTGCCTTCTCTTCCCGCCTCCGCGGCCGTGCTCGTCAACCTGTCGGGTCGCGGCGACAAGGACCTCGAGATCGTCGCCCGGGAGCTCCCTGCAGCGCTGGCAGCCGTCGCTTCGTGACTCCGACCGATGGCGCCGCGCGCCTGCGCGCCGCCTTCAGCTCCGCGGCCAATGCCAATCGGGCCGCATTCGTCGCGTACGTGATGGCCGGCTTCCCCACGGAGGCCGATGCGGTCGAGGCCGGCTCCGCCGCCCTGCGATGCGGAGCGGACATCCTGGAGATCGGCGTGCCGTTCTCGGACCCGATGGCGGACGGGCCAGTGATCGCCGAGGCGGGTCGCGTCGCCCTGGCCGCCGGCGGTGGGTTCGATTCCGCTGTCCGCATGCTGGGTGCTCTCCGCTCGCGCGGCCACGAGCAGCCGGTCCTTGCCATGACCTACCTCAACCCGTTGCTCGCCCTCGGCGATGGTGTGGGGCTGCAGCGCCTCGCCGAGGCCGGAGCCGATGGGTTGATCGTCCCGGACCTGCCCGCCGGGGAGATGCCTCGATTCGAGCGAGCGGCCGCTTCACGCGGCCTTGCGTTGAGCTTCCTGGTGGCGCCGAATACCGCCCCGGCTCGTCTGGATGCGGCGATCCGCGCCTCGACCGGCTTTCTCTACGTCGTACCGCTCTACGGCGTGACCGGAGCGCGCGAGTCTCTCGCCGCTGGCGCGGTTGAGCTGCTGGCGCGGATCAAGGCGGTGGCGGCCGGCCGCGTGCCGGTCGCTGCCGGCTTCGGGCTCTCGTCGGCCGAGCAGGTTCGCGAGCTTGCGGGCGTGGCCGACGGCGTCGTCGTCGGGTCCGCGCTGGTCGCGGCCATGCGGGACGGCGGAGCGAAGGCGCTCGCGGTCCTGGTGAGCCGCCTCTCGATTGGCGTGCGGCGCGCCGCAACCTGATTCGGCAGAATATGCTCGGAGGTGCCACATGTGCTTCGATGCTGACGCCCGACCGCCGCTCCCCCCGATTCGTGGCGCCGGGATCGACAGCCGCGACGTGATCTTGACGAGCGCCGATGGCACGCAGTTCGCCGGCTTCGGCGCCCGCCCGGAGCAGCCTTCAGGCGCCGGGGTGGTGATCATTCCCGATGTGCGCGGCCTGCACCCGTACTACGAGGAGCTGGCGCTCGGCTTCGCGGAGGCCGGCGTGCATGCCGTGGCGGTCGACCTGTTTGGACGGACGGCGGGCGCCGAGAAGCGCCGCGCCGACTTCTCATACGAGGAGCACGTCCGACAGACGAGGCCCGAATCGGTCGACGCCGATATCGCTGCCGCGGCCGCTTACCTGCGGACCGATGCGGGAGGCAACCCCGAACGCGTCTACACGCTCGGCTTCTGCTTCGGCGGGCGGGTCAGCTTCCTGCAGGCGGCCGCAGGGCTCGGGCTCGCCGGCGTGGTCGGCTTCTACGGCTGGCCGACGGGGTCGCACCGCACCGGGTCGCCGGCGCCGGCAGACAAGGCCCAGGACTTCGGCTGCGCGGTGCTCGCCATCTTCGGCGGCGCTGACCAGGGGATTGGCCCCGACGCTCGGGCCGAGTTCGATCGCGCGCTCGACGCGGCTGGCGTCTCGCACACCACGGTGGTCTACGATGGCGCGCCGCATTCCTTCTTCGATCGCAAACAGGCTGAGTTCGCCGAAGCATCGGCTGATGCTTGGCGCCAGGTGCTCGACTTCATGGGTCGGCCGCAGCGCCCAGTGTGACCGGGTCAGGCGTTGACGGGCTTCTGCTCGGGACGGGATGCCGCGGGAAGTCGCTTGAGCGGCCGCAGGTACAGCCTGAGCA
>JALYSK010000022.1 GCA_030854805.1 Chloroflexota bacterium
GATCGGGTCCACGGTTTTTTGTTGCTCGCACGGGCACCTAAGGGCCGCGGAACCGCTCCCAGAGCGGACGACCGCGGCTCACGTTTTGTCCCCTGGCCCTGCGATCAAACGACAGAGGAACGACAGATGACCGGCATACTCGAACAAGTGAATAGCGTCTCGACCGTCGGCTCGCACCCGGCGGGGGCGCAGCCGGTCCGGCGGGTCGGGCCACCGCCGCCCGGCGAGCAGCCCGCGCTGCTGGTCGAAGGGCTGACCAAGCGTTTCGTGGTTGGGCGCAAGCGCAAGTCGGTGATCGCCGTCAGCGATATGACGATCCGAATCCGGCGCGGCGAGATCTACGGCGTACTTGGCGCCAACGGAAGCGGCAAGTCGACCCTGATTCGCCTGGTGAGCACCCTGCTCACCCCCGACGAGGGACGGGTCGAGGTGTTCGGCAATGACATCCGGCGCGACGAGATGGCGGTCAAGCGGCTGATCAACCGGGTCAGCGTCGACGCAGCCTTCTTCAAGAAGCTTAGCCCGCACGAGAACCTGATGTACGCGGCGCGCCTCTACGGCCTGGAGGGCGGAAAGGCCCGCGTCGAGGCGATCAGGATTCTGGCGCGGCTCGGGATCGGCGAGAAGCGGCTTGGCCGACCGCTCGAGCAGATGAGCCGGGGCATGCAGCAGAAAGTCGCCATCGCGCGAGCCCTGCTGACGGCGCCAACGCTCCTGCTGCTCGACGAGCCGACCACCGGGCTCGACCCCCGCTCAAAGCTCGACGTCCAGACATTCATCGAGGAGCTGCGTGACAGTCATGACGCGACCATCGTGCTCACGACACACGACCTCGCCGAGGCCGATCGGCTCTGTGATCGGATTGCCGTCATCAACGACGGACGAATGGTGGCCGAGGACACACCCGCTGGCCTGAAGGCGCTTGTTGCCGAGCAGTACGCCCAGAAGCCGACGATGGAGAGCGTGTTCATGACCTTCACAGGTCGATCGCTCGACGACGACATCGACGAGAACAAGGACGACGAAGACGAATGAGAGGAGGTGATCACCGTGCAGAGCATGCTGGACCCGCTGGTCCTGCGCCTGGCAGAGGAGGACCGTGATCGGTGGCTGCGCCGCACGCACCTCCACCCGCGCAGCCGTCCTGCGCGCCGCCCGCTGCGGCGCTGGATCGGGCGTCAGATGATCCGCGCTGGAGCGCACCTGGCGGCCGACACGACCATGCGGCCGGTCCGGTCCCGCTAATGGGCCGGCCGGCCAGATCGGAGACGACGCGATGAGCCTTGCGACCCGCGAGCTGAGGGCGAGCTACGCCTTCGTGGAGCGGAACTTCAACCTGACCAAACGATACTGGGGCTGGGAGGTCGCCTGGCTCATCTACTCGATCGCCGGAGCGCTCGCCGTCTCGCTGATCGGGCGGGCGGAGGGCAACCAGGAGCTCCTCGCCTTCCTGGTGATCGGCGCCATCTTCTGGAACTACCTCTCGATTGTCTTCGGCTTCATTGGCGAGACGGTCACGTGGGAGCGATGGGAGGGGACTCTGGAGTACACCTTCATGGCGCCCATCCGTCGCTACACCCAGCTGATCGGGTCCACGCTCTTTGCGGTCGCGTACGGGCTGATCCAGATGGTGATCATCCTGGGCGTGCTGATCCTCTTTTTCGAGCTCCACTTCGACGGGGCGAACTTCACAACCGCCGCCACCTTCATGCTGCTCGGATCGGTCAGCTTCATCGGGGTCGGCATGATGGCGGCCATCCTGCCGCTCCTCTACGTGGAGCGCGGCGACCAGATGGTCTTCGTCATCCAGTCGGTGATCCTTCTCTTCAGCGGCGTCTATTACGACACCTCGATTCTTCCCGGCTGGATGCAGTTCGTCTCACAGTTCAGCCCTGGGACCTACGTTCTCGACGGAGTACGCCAGGGTCTGATCCACGGCACCCCGGTAACCAGCCTCCTCCACGACGTGTGGCCGCTGGTGGTCATGGGGGCGGTGCTCATCCCGCTCGGCGTCTACGTCTTCGGCCGCGCCGAGGCCTATGCCAAGCGCACCGGCAAGCTCAAGCGGGTCGGCTGATGGAAGGAGAACCGATGGTCGGAACCGATGCGGCGGCCTCTGGGGCGGCCGGCCCACCCGGCCTCGTCCTGCGTCCCTACGCCGGAGAGGCCGACATCCCCGAGATGGTGCGAATCCAGAACGCCGAATGGGAGGCCGACGGCATCGGCTATCGCGAGACGATCGGCGAGCAGGAAGCCTTCTTCCGTCACGCCTCGGAGCAGTTCGCCCCGGCCCGCGACCTGACGATCGCCGAGCTGGAGGGGCGCATGGTCGGCCACGCGCGCCGCGACTGGATCGACACGAGCGACGGTCTGCGCGAATACCGCAGCCGCGGAGCGGTCGACCCAGCCTTCAGGCGCCGCGGGATCGGCGGCGCGCTGCTGGCGGACGGAGAGCGGCGGCATCGCGTGCTCGCCGCTACCCATGCGGTCGAGCGCCCGCGCGGGCTGGGCATCTGGGCCCCCGTCCGCAATGTCGGTGCCAGCACCCTCGCCGAGCGGTCCGGCTACCGGCAGGCGCGCTGGTTCTTCGACATGGAGCGCCCAGGGCTCCACGGTGATCTGTCGGAGCCGCCCGCGCTACCCGACGGGATCGAGGTGCGACCCGTCACGGCGGATCAGCTACTGACCATCTGGCGGGCCGACGTAGAGGCCTTCCGGGACCACTGGGGCGGTGGCGACGACTCCGAGGAAGCCTTTCGCCGCTACCAGGATGGGCCGGACTTCGACCCATCGCTGTGGGTCGTCGCTTGGGAGGGAGAGGAGGTTGCCGCGGGGGTCGTCAACTCGATCTACCCGCACGAGAATGAGGCGACCGGACGGCGGCGTGGCTGGCTCGACAGCGTCTTCACTCGCCGGGCGTGGCGCAAGCGGGGGCTGGCCTCCGCGCTCATCGCCCGCAGCCTCCACGTGCTGGCCGGCCGCGGCATGGAGACAGCCGCCCTGGGGGTGGACGCCGACAACCCCTCGGGCGCCTTGCGGCTGTACGAGGCGTTCGGGTTCGTGGTCACGGAGCGGAGCACCGCCTGGCGCAAGCCGATGGAGGGGGAGGGCGCATGATTGAGCTCGCTTCGTGGAACGCGCTGGCGATCCCGGGCCTCGGCTTCCGCCGCTACCGAGGAGGGCAGGATCTGCCCGCGATGCTCCGCGTGTATCGCGCTGCGGAGGCGGCCGATGGGCTCGAGGAGGTCCTCACCCTCGAGCAGCTCAAGCTCAATTACGCGACCCTCGTGAACTGCGACCCCGCGCGTGACATCCTGCTGGCGGAGGTCGACGGCCAGGTCGTTGCATACAGCCGCGTCTTCTGGACCGAGCTGGTGGAGGGCGGCCGCTCGTACCAGAACTTTGGGTTCGTGCATCCCGACTGGCGGCGCCGAGGGATCGGCGGGGCGATGCATCGGCACAACGAGGAGCTGCTGCGCGAGATCGCGGCCGAGCACTCAGACGTCGCACCGAAGTGGTTCGCATCGGACTCGGTCGAGTCGGACTCCGGAAACACGGCGTTGCTCCTTGGCTCCGGCTACCAGCCAGCGCGTTACTTCTACGACATGGTTCTCCCTGCGCTCGACGCGGTCGAGGAGCCGCCGATGCCGGACGGCATCGAGCTGCGGCCGGTCGCGGGCGACCAGTACCGCGCCATCTGGCTGGCCGGCGCGGAGGCGTTCCGCGACCACTGGGGAGAGAACGAGTGGACGGAGGAGGACTGGACGCGCTTCGAGTCCGATCCGGCCAACGCCGATCCTCGCTTCTGGCACATCGGCTGGGATGGAGGCGAGATCTCAGGCGTGGTGATCACCACAGTCCCGCTTGAGGAGAACGAGGAGCACGGCCGGGCCCGTGTCTACGTTGCCTCTGTCTCGGTGCGCCGGCCGTGGCGTCGTCGCGGCCTTGCCCGCGCGCTGCTCACCGGTTCGCTGGTCGCCGCTCGCGAGGCGGGCTTCACGTCGGCCAGCCTGGGCGTCGACTCGAACAGCCCAACCGGGGCGACGGATCTGTACGAATCGATCGGTTTCGTCCCGGAGCGGACCTTCATCACCTATCGCAAGCCCCTCAACCCATCCGCTTGAGTGACGGCATCCCTAGCGCCTGCTCGCGCAGCTCGTGGTAATAGTCGACGATCTGCTCGGTGACGCGTTGCCAGGAATACTCCGGCGCACGCTGGCGGCCTGCCTGGCCCATCCGGTCCCGGAGCTCCGGATCACCGGCCAGCTTGTAGAGCGCCGCGGCCAACGCCCTCGGGTTGCTCGGCTCGACGAGCAGGCCCTGGACGTTTCGTTGGACGACCTGTTTGAAGCCGTGGATGTCCGAGGCGACCAGCGGCACGCCTGCTGCCATCGACTCGAGCAGCACAATGCCGAATGACTCCTGGCCCGTGTTCGGTGCGCAGAAGATGTCGGCGCTGGCGAAGTAGCGCGCCTTCTCCTCATCACTGACCCGGCCCAGGAATTCGACGTCGCGGATCCCGCGCAGGCCCGCGAAGCGGCGGTACTCGCGCATCTTGGGACCCGCGCCGGCGACCAGCAGTCGCGCGTCAACGTGCCGCTTGCGCAGGCGATGGTACGCGCGCAGCAGGTGGATCAGCCCCTTGCGCTCCTCCAGGCGGCCGACGAAGAGGATATTCAGGGTCCCGTCGCGCAGCTGCTCGTAGGGCTGGGCACCGGCGAAGCGCTCGATCAGAACCCCGTTGGGGATGATCCGATAGTCGCCCGGGAAGTAGCGGGCGATGAAGTGCCGCGCGGCGCTGCTGACCGCGATCCGTCCATGAAGTGGCCTGGCGAGCTGCCCGGCGAAGCGGCTGCCAATCCAGTAGCTGGGGGAGAAGCCGCCGAAGGCATGGAAGGTCGCGACATTGACCGTGCGGGACGCCTCGAGCACGGTCGGCGACAGGAACGGCACGAACGGCTCGTGGAAGTGGAGGATGTCGAAGCTCTGCTCTTCGAGAAGCTCGCGCGCCTGTTGCTTGAAGCGCCAGCCCAGGGTCACTCGGCCGACGCTGCCATTGGCCGGAAAGGCCCACCCGGTCCCCAGTCGGATGATGTGCCCCTCGTCCTCGGTCTGGTTGCCGTACTTGCTGGTGATGATCCAGGGGTCGTGGCCCATCGAGCGCAGAGCCTCGTAGGTGTGGCGCACGTGCTCATTGACACCGCCCGGATGCGGATAGCCGTACGGGCTCACGATCCCGACCTTGAGCAGCGGTCGAGGATCCACCCGCTGGACCGATGGCGCCGCCGCGTCGCTGCGCTCCGCGGGCGGCGCAGGCTTCACACGAGTCATCGCCACTCTCCGCTCGGGCGCAGAGTATGGCGCAGGTGCCGCGCCTTGGCGACCAGCTGGCGGCGGTAGACCGCCACGTTGTGCCGATTGCTCCAGAAGGCGCCATCCGGCTGGGTCGTGCCGTCGCGCAGAGCGGCGCGATAGTCTGTGGCGGCGGTCCCCGGGAACCAGGTCCACGCGGTGCCGATCCCCTCCAGCACGTGGGCGTCGGAGTTGCCGACCGCCGGCAGATGGAGCAGCCGTTCGTTCAGCCGTCGGCGAGCGATCCGGCGCGAGCGTCCGGCCGCGCTCGGGTTCATGAGCTCGATCGCATCGAGGTGGCGCTCCGACCTCGGGTCGGCCTGCAGGGCGAGCATGGATCCGCGGCCGAGCGACGGGGTGAGTGGCGCCATCGGATGCGCGGCGATCGCCACTCCCCCTGCCGCATGGATCCGCTCGATCGTCTCGGCCAGCGGACGCAGCGCGGGAATGCGCTCCTCGACGAAGAGGGCCAGAACGTGCCCACGGCGCGTGGTCACCTCCTCGCCGACGACCAGCTCGTACGAGTAGCTCCCCGCCGCGTGGATCTCGCGTGCGCGCAACGCCCCGTCGATCCGCTCGTGATCGGTGATCGCGATCAGGTCGAGGTCGGTGACCTGCTCGACGTGGTCGAGCAGGGCCTGCAGATCCGCGGTGCCGTCCGAGTAGAGGGTGTGGAGGTGCATGTCCGCCTTGCCGCGTTCGCCGCCACCGCGCCCGCCGCTCCCCCTCATGCCGCGGGCCGCCCGAGATCAGGCCATATCGGCTGGAAGGCGCCCCACCATTGCTCCGGCGCGCGCGCGATCTGTCGCTCGAGCTGCACGCCCATGGCCCGCGTCAGCGCTTCCACGTCCCTGTGTCGGTCTCCACTGCGCTCGACCTCGATCGGCTCGCCGACGCAGTCGAAGCGGTCGGGCCCGACGCGCAGGCAATAGCCGGCCAGGAAGGCGGCGTCTGACAGGACGACGAGCGCCGCCGGGCCCTCCGGCAGCGTGGTCGGATGCCCGAAGAATGTGACCGGGAGCCCATCGCCTGCCAGGTCGCGGTCGGCAATCAGTCCCACCGCACCGCCACGCCGCAGCATGGCGATCATCGGCCGGCGCGCTTTCGAGAGCGGGACCACCTCGACTCCGCGGCCCGTGCCGCGACGCGAACGGAGGAATTCGAACAGCGCGTGCGGGCGGATCTCCTCGATCGGCGAGAGGACGGGGATCCCGTGCGCCGCAAAATAGGCGCCCATTGGCTCGAAGTTGCCGAGGTGGGCCCCGACAAGCACGGTCGGGCCGGACCGCAGGGTGGCCTCGTGCCGCTCCCAGTCACGCACCCTTACGAGCTGGCCAATCCGTTCGAGCGGATAGCTGGGGCCGCGCAGCAGCTCGAGGTAATAGCGCGCGTGCTCCCGGAACGCTCGTCGCACGAGGCGCTCGAAGGCTGGACCGCTGGACGGACGCCCCGTCGCCGTGCAGACCCGCGCCAGGTTGGCCGCGACCAGGCGGCGGCGGGCAGGGCTGCGATACCAGACGCGGCCGCCGGCGTCGGCCAGCGCATAGGCGACGTTGGCGGGGAGCGCCGACACGATCCGTTCGGCCAGGCCCAGCGCCAGGCGCAACAGCATCAGGCCGCGGTTGCCTGCGCCAGCCTGGTCCAGTCGTCGCCGCGCCGCGCCGCTGCGAGGGCGGCGGCAGCCTGTGCCCGATCGGCTTCGGTCTGCGGCCAGACGGCACGGAACATGTACCACTGGCCCGGATCGGCGGCGATCACGCCGCTCAACGCGTCGGCAAGCTCCTGCGTCGCGCGCTGGATCTCGGCCGGATCGTCGCTCGTGGCACGGATGAGCGGCAGTCCACGGGCTTCGAAGCGATCGTCCGCGGTCCGCCGGCACCAGACCGGCAGAATCGGGGCGCCCGAGCGCGCTGCGATCGTGGCTGGTCCAGCCGGGAAGGTTGTCGGCTCGCCGCAGAACTCGACGGGGACGTCTCGGCGGCGGTAGCCGCCGTCACAGAAGAAGACGAGGTTGCCACCTCCGCGCAGGACCTTGAACAGCCCTCGCAGGTTGCGCCAGCCGATCAGGAAGATCCTCTGGTGGGCGCGCGCTGCGGCAAGGTGGTCGTAGAGCCGGCCGTAGGTCGTGTCATCCGCGATCACGTGCAGCGACTCGCCAAGCCGTTTGAGGCCCGGTCCCAGCAGATCCATCCCCCCGACGTGGACGGTGCACAGCAGAACACCATGGCCCTCCGCGCTCGCGGTGCGCAGGATTTCGATGTTCTCGATCGCGACCAGCGCCTCGGCCTGACCATCGCTCACCTCCCCGATGCGCATCATGTCGACGAGGTACTTGGCGTAGTTGCGGAACGCGCGCCGAGCGGCTCGGCGGACGCGCCGGTGCCCGGCGGGCAGACGCATCGGCCGGGAGAGATTGGCGCAGATCAGCTCCCGCTTGTCGGCTGCGATATCGAAAATGAAGTTGCCGGCAGCCGCTGCCAGCGGGAGTGCCACGTGCCGTGGCAGCCGGTTGATGAGCCACTCGGCGACGCGATAGCCGAGGTAGATCCCGAGCTCACGTTTGCGCTCGGCGGGCTCCAGGATCGGTTTCTGAACGGGCAAGAGCTAGGCTCCGATGGTGGCGGCCTTCTCCTTCGGTGCCGCCTTCGACCGCGCCGGCTTCTCCGTTCCGATCAGCGTCTCGTTCTCCTCGCCGCGGATGAAGGCTTCCAGCCGATTGTGCGCGATATCGTCATGGATCTGCAGCGGCGGGCTCTTCATGAAGTAGCTCGACGCCGCCACCAGGGTCCCGGCGAGCCCGCGGTCGAGGCCGAGCTTCGCGCAGCGAATCGCATCGGTGATCACCCCCGCGCTGTTGGGCGAGTCCCAGACCTCGAGCTTGAGCTCCAGGTTGAGGGGTACGTCACCGAATGTGGTCCCCTCCATCCGAATGTGGCACCACTTGCGGTCCTTGAGCCACGGCACGTAGTCCGACGGCCCAACGTGCACGTTCTCCTCGCCGATCTCGTAGTCGATCATGCTGGTGACCGCGTTAGTCTTGCTGATCTTCTTCGACTCCAGTCGCTCGCGCTCGAGCATGTTGAGGAAGTCGGTATTGCCCCCGAAATTGAGCTGGTAGGTCCGGTCGATCCGCACGCCCCGGTCCATGAAGAGCCGGGTCAGGACCCGATGGGCGATCGTGGCCCCCACCTGGCTCTTGATGTCGTCGCCGATGATCGGCAGCCCGGCCTCGGCGAATCGGCGCTGCCAGTACGGCTCACGCCCGATGAAGACGGGGATCGCGTTGACGAAGGCGACACCGGCTTGGAGTGCCTGCTCCACGTACCACTTGGTCGCCTGCTCGGAGCCGACCGGGAGATAGCTGACCATGACGTCGACCTGCCGCTCATGCAGGATGCCGACGATGTCTGCCGTCGGGCCCGGTGCCTTCTCGATCACCTGGCTCAGGTACTTGCCCAGCCCGTCGTGGGTCATGCCGCGCTCGACGGTGATTCCGGTGTGCGGGACCTCGGCGAACTTGTAGGTATTGTTCTGTCCGGCGAAGATCGCCTCCGACAGGTCCTTGCCGACCTTCGTGCGGTCGACGTCGAAAGCGGCCACGAACTCGATGTCGCGAACGTGGTATCCGCCCAGGTTGACGTGCATCAGCCCTGGTACCAGGTCGGTCTCTCCAGCGTCGGCATAGTGGTAGCGCCCCTGCACCAGGCTCGACGCACAGTTTCCGACGCCCACGATCGCGACGCGGATCTTGCCGTCGCTGGGTCGATGCCCGTTGCCGGCGTTCTTACCGTTGCTAGCCACGCGGTGCGTTCTCCTCCGCGGTGTCACCGGCCACCGGTGCGATGCGCGGCTGCTCCGCCAGCCGCCAGACGTGCCAGATGCGCTGAACGAGCGTCGCCACTGTCAGCGCCGCAATAATGGTGATGGCGCCGATAAGGGCCGTCCCGAATCCGAGTCCCGCCAGAGCGATGCCGGCGATGATGAGGACAAGGCGCTCGGTTCGCGGCGCGAGTCCGACGGACGCATGGAAGCCGACGCCCTCTGCTCGCGCTCGCGAGTACGAGACCATGAAGGAGCCGGAGAGCGCCACGAAGGCGGCGAGGACCGGCAGCGTCGGATCCTGCGCGGTGCGCAGATAGTAGCCGGCCACCCCCATGTACAGGATCGCCTCACCGGCGCGGTCGAGGGTCGAGTCGAGGAAGCCGCCGAAGGCGGTCCCCCCGCCGCGCGCCCGTGCCAATGCGCCGTCGACCGCGTCGAGCAGGGAACCGACCGTCAGGATGGCCGCGCCGACCAGGAGCGCCTCGGATGCGATCAGGCTCGCCGCCAGCAGCGTCAGCAGCAGGCCGATCACGGTGACCATGTTTGGAGTCAGCCGGAGCCTGAGCGCCAGGCGAACCACCGGGTCGAGCAGCGCCCGCCCGACCTCCTTGAGCCAGGACGGGACCAGCGACCCCCGCGCGAGGTCGGGCACATGCTGGGGGCTAGCCGACATCCGGGACCTCGTCAGGGCTCGCCGTGTCGACCTGGCCGATGCCTGAGGTGCCGGCCACGAGCCTCGCCTCGGCGGTGTGGAGCTCCTCGAAGGCGGCGAGCCGCAGGCGGCAGATGGTCTCGCGGCCCTGGCGCGTGGTGTCGATCAGACCCGCCAGCCGAAGGATGCGAAGATGCCAGCTGATGAGCGGCTGCGAAAGGCTGACGCGTGCCGAGAGCTCGTTCACGGGCATCGGACCCACTTCGGCCAGCAGGGCGATGACGCGGAGCCGCGTCTCGTCGCCAAGTGCGCGATAGAGCGTGCGCAGGCGTCGCAGATCATGCTCGCCGGCGGTCTCGGGGTAGGGCGTCATAGAAGTGCTTCTTTATCAAACACGAATTTATATAAGCGTTCGCTTATGATACGGGCCAGGTCCAGCCGGCGTCAAGGCCCGTGCTAGGATCGTTGGCCCGTCCATGTGGATCCTGCCGGTGACGATCTCGACGCCCGAGGCGCTCTGGTCTGCGAGATCGGTGCGCGTGCTGCGTCCAGCTGCTGTGACCTGCCACGACCTGCACCGTCCGCCGCTGCTCGAAGGTTTCTCGCTGCGCGTGCCTGTCGGCGATCGTCTGCTCCTTGTCGGTCAACCGGACGCCAGCGCTTCACTGCTCCTCCGGGCGCTCGCCGGCCTGGCCCGCGTGCGGGGACGGATCAGGATGGCGGGCATGAGCAACCCGTCGCGAGCCGGATGGGCGCGGCGGGTCGCCTATCTCGGAGCTGACCCGGGGCTCTATGCCTGGATGTCACCGCGCGAGACGCTCGAGCTTGCGGCGCGACTGGCGCAGCTGCCGCAACAGGAAGCTGCGCGCCGCACCGACGCCGCCGTGGAGCAGTACGGTCTGGCCGGCTCCTTTGAACGACCGATGGTCCACGGCGGCCCTGGCCTGATACAGCGCGTTGGCCTTGCGGCGTCGTTGCTCGGCGATCCGGAGGTCCTGCTCCTCGACGAGCCGCTGCGCGCGCTCGATCCTGACGAGCGAGCGAGGCTGCTGAAGATTCCCGGCAGCCGCCGGACGGTGATCATGGCGAGCCGCTATCCCGCCACTGAAGAGGGGATCTGTACCGGGGTTGCGTTCATCCGTGCCGGCAGGCTGCAGTTCGCGGGACCGCTTTCCGGGCTGCACGCGCGCGGCCTGCCGCTGAGCCTGCGAGGAATCGAGATCCTCGCCGCGGCGACTGGCGGAGTCGCCGGGTGAGCCTCGTCATGGCGGTCACGTGGCTGGCCGTGCGCGAGCTGTGGATCAGCTTCCGCTTGATCGTGGTGATCGCGCTCTTCGTGCTGGCCGCCGCCCTAGTCGCGCTGCAGCCGGGTGTGGGGCGGCAGGAGCCGGCCGGCTGGTACGCGATCGGGTTGGGGATCGCCAGCATTGGCGCCGGCGCGCTGACCGCGGACACGCTCGCCGGCGAGCGACGGCGAGGGACCGCGGCCTGGCTCGCTTCGCGCGCGGTCCCTCGAGTCACGCTCCTGGTCGGCTGGTTCCTCGCGCTGCTGGCGGCCGGGATGGTGGGCCTCGTGCCGGGCGCCGCGCTCGCCTGGCTGACCATCCTGCCCGTTGTGCCATTCCTCGATCCTCCACGCTTCGCCATCGCGGTGCTGGCGGTCGGCAGCGGCGCGCTGGCTGCTCTGGCGCTGGGAATGCTGGCCGGCGCGCTCCTGACACCACGCTGGGCAGCCGTGCTCACCCTCGTGCTATGCGCGATGGTTGCGGCCGGGGCGCTGGCGGTGCCCGGGGCCCGCAGTCTGACGCCGACCAGCGGCTACTTCCTCCTTGCCGAGATTTCGACGGAATGGCCACTGGGCTATGCACTGCAGGCGATCGGCATCGGCCTGGCGAGCGCGGCGCTGCTCCTGGGCGCCGCCAGCCTGGCGCTGGAGCGGGCCGATCTGTGAGCCAGATCCGCTGGGAGGACGCGTCGGTCCGGATGCATCCGGTGGCTGCCTGGGCCGCACTCCTGACGGCCTCCCTTGGCGTGCTGCTGGGCGGCGCCGAGCTGATGGTGGTGGCGATCGCGCTTCCCGCGATCGTCGCCGATTTCGGCGGCTGGGGCGACCTCGCCCGCGCGTCGTGGATCATCAACGCCTACCTGCTCGCCTATCTCGTGGCCATGCCGCTGGCGGGCCGGGCAGCCGACCTGTGGGGTGCGCGCCGCCTTTACGTGATCGCTCTGCTCCTGTTCGCGGTCGGAAGCCTGGGAGCGGGGCTCGCCCGATTCGCCGGGCCCGAGCGTGGCCTCGACTGGCTGATCGCCGCGCGCGTGGTACAGGGCTTCGGCGGTGGCGCGCTCGTCCCGCTCTCGATGGCCCTGGCCAGCCATCTCTTTGCCGGTCGGGCCCGCGCGCTCGCGCTCGGCATCGAGGGGGCTGCCATCTTCGTCGGAATGGCGATTGGCCCCGCCTACGGCGCGTGGGTTCTCCTTAACCTCGACCTCCCGATCCCCGGTGTCGACCTCGCGACCTGGCAGTGGATCTTCTTCCTGAATGTGCCGATCGCGATGATCACCATGGTCCTCGTCTACGTCGTCGCTGGCGGGATCGAAACGCCGCGGCTCCTGGCCCGGCTCGACCTCGGCGGTGCGGCGCTTCTCTCGATCGCCCTCGTGGCAGGGGTCGGCGCAGTGACCCTCTCCGGCGTCCGCGGCTGGGCAGATCCACTGATCATCGGCGGTCTGGCGGCGAGCGTCGCGGTGGCCGTGCTGTTCATCAGCCTCGAGCTGCGGATGCGGGCGCCGATCCTCGACCCGCGGCTCTTCACGCGGCCCGGCTTCTCGGCGGCGAACGCGGTCAGCCTGCTCACCGGCTACACACTGGCGACCGCGATCATCGGTGGTCCCGTCTTCGTTAACCGGGTGCTCGGTGGCGGGACCGCCGAGGCGGCCGCCGCGCTCACGGCATTGACGCTGGCGATCGCCGGTGGGGCGGTGCTTGGCGGGGCGCTGACCGCCCTCGTTGGCGAGCGGCTGGTGACGGTCGGAGGCGTGCTGCTCACGGTCGGCGCCCTGATCAGCACGCTCGGCTGGGGGGTCGGCACGGACACGGTCCGGCTGGTGAGAGACCTGGCGCTCTTCGGGGCTGGCTTCGGCCTCACCGTCTCGCCGCGTGCCAGCGCGGCCGTGCAGGCGGCCGGCAGATCGGCCTACGGCGTAGCGAGCGCGATGCTGCAGATCAGCCGCACCCTGGGAATGAGCGTCGGGCTGGCGCTGCTGACAAGCATCGGGCAGAACCGGATCGACGAGCTGAGCGCGCTGGTCGCGGACCCCGGGCGCCGCAATGCGCTGGTCGTCGAGCTCGGGCGCCCCGAGTACGTGGGGGTCGACCCGCGCACCAGCCTGGGCCTGGTCGACCTGCTCGAGACTTGGTCTCGCGGCCAGGCAGCCGGCGTGCTATCGCTCATCTTCAGCATTGCGCTCGGGGTCGCCCTCTTCACCCTGCTACCGGCGCTGCTGGTCAGCTCACAGAGATCGGCTCGGCGACCACGACTAGCTCGCCCCAGTTTCGATTGAAGCCCTGGCTCGTCTGCAGCGTGAGCCGTTCCTGCGTGGTGGGCCCTATCCAAAGCTGGCCCTGGCTGCAGTCCTTGGGGGCATACCGCAGGGCGAGCGGCGGGTCGGGTGGGTTCAGCGCCGGATCGGCCTTCGGATCGGGGCATGCCACGTTGGGATGCACCTCGGTGATGCGGTATTCGATGACGTGGCCATCCGACATCTTGACTAGGACCTTGTCGCCGATCTGGACGTTCCAGAGCGGCTTGAAGAGGTTGTTCAGGGCGTGCGCGAAGATATACGAATTCGTGCCGCGGCCGGGCTGCGAGCTGCCCTGGAGCACGAATGCGCAACAGTCATCGGGAAAGGCGTCGTTCGCATCGCTGCTACTCTCGTGGACGACCACGTTGATGCCGACTCGCGGGACCCCGAGCTGGGTCGCCACGGCGTCCGCGGCGACGGTCGGGAAGGGTGTTGCGGTTGGTGCCACGCTTGGGCTGGCCGACGCGCTGCTGGTCGCCTCCGGCGTCCCGCTGGCGAGGGCCACCGGCGTCACACTCGGCTCCGGGATCGGCACCAGCGACTGCTTCGGGGTGCCCGCGCCCAGATCGAGCTGGCCGACGACGATGAGAGCCACGCCCGCAATCGCCAGCAGTGTCGGCACGAGCCAGCCGCTCGAGAAGAGACGCCGCATGGCGCGGAGTCTAGCAACGGCCGTCGATGACCGCGTTTGAGCCCGGTGCGCTCGCCCTGGTGCGTACCGCCCTCTCGCAGGAGCCGGCCGGGCTCCTGAGCGATCTCGATGGCACGCTAGCCCCAATCGTCACTGACCCGACGGCGGTGGCGCTGGCGGACGGCGCGAGGGACGTTCTGGCAGGCCTGGCGGGCAGGCTGGCGGTGGTTGGCGTGATCACGGGTCGGGCTGCCGCCGATGCGAGGAGGATCGCCGGCATTCCGGAGTTGCTCGTGATCGGGAATCACGGCCTCGAATCGCTCGATCCAGGCAGCGCCCAGCCGCGGCTCGCGGTGGAGCTGGCACCGACCGAGGCGCTGCTGCGCTCGGCGCTCGCCGCGCTGCCTCAGGAGCCGGGGGTTGCCGTCGACGAGAAGGGGCTCTCGGCTACGGTTCATTACCGCAACGCGCCCCGCCCCGCGCTGGCCAGGCGCCGAATCCTGGCGGCCCTGGCTCACCTGCCCAACGGCCTGGAGCTGCGCGAGGGCCGCCTCTCGGTCGAGCTGCGGCCGGCCGGTGCCGGCGACAAGGGAACGGCGCTGCGCCAGGTGGTTGCCCGCTATCGGCTGCGCGGATTGGCGGTGGCAGGGGACGACATGACGGACTTGGACATGTTCCGCGCTGCGGCCGAGCTTCGCGCAGCCGGTCGGCTCGAGGCCGCCATCGTGGCGGTTGGCGGAAGCGGTGAAGTGCCGGGGGCGGTGGTCGAGGCTGCGGACGCGCTGGTCGCCAGCCCTGATGAGCTGGTCAGGCTGCTGGCGGCCATCTGACGCTCATCGGCCGGCGCGGAGCTGCGCGATCTCCGCGAGGTCCTCGAGCTGGCTGCGGAGCCACCAGGTGATCTCTTCGCGCTCCACCCCGCGGCGCAGTCGCGCCAACCGAGCGGCCTTTTCCGCCGCCGGCATCTCGAGGGCGGCTCGGAGGGCATCCGCAGTGCCGACCACGTCGGCGGGCGCGACCGAGAGGACGCCACCGGCCATCTGATCGAAGGCGCCCGCCGTCTCGGAGAGGACAATCACCGCATCTCGCCGTGAGACGATCGCCGCCTCCTTCGCGACCAGGTTCATCCCGTCGACCAGCGGGTTGACGAGCACCACGTCCGCCACCGCCAGGCCCGCAAGCGCCTGGGGGTAGTCATTCTCGTAGAAGATCTGAACCGGGCTGTAGCCGGCGTGCCCGAACCGGGCGTTGATCCGATCCACGGCGGCCTGCACCTTGCGCCCGTAATCGCCGTACTCGCGCAGGCTGGTACGCGACGGGACCAGGAACGCGAGGAACTTGACTCGACCCCGGTAGCGCGGGTATCGGGTCAGCAGGGCTTCGAAGGCCGCAAAGCCGCGCAGGATATTCTTCGATGGCTCCAGGCGATCGACCCGCACCAGGATCGGCCCGCGGCGCATCGCCTCCAGCTCGTCCCGACGACGCAGTGCGGCGCGCGAGCCTGCAACGCGGCGGGTGGATGCGACATCGATGCTGATCGGATACGAGCGTACGTGGGCGATGTGACCAGCGCGGCGGACCGTCCCGGCGCCGTAGTCGACCAGCGCGCCGGGCACGAACGACTCGACGCTGCGCAGGAAATTGTGGGCATAGCGCTCGGTCTGGAAGCCGACGACGTCGTTGGCGCACATCGCCCGGCAGATCGATTCGCGGATCGTGGGCGCCACCACCTGCCAGATCGAGGATGGCGGCCACGGAATGTGGGTGAAGTGGCTCAGCAGCGCTCCTGGGCGCGCCCGGCGGATCGGCTCGGCAGCCAGGTAGAGGTGGTAGTCGTGCAACATGATCCTGGGGCTCGACTCGCGGCGCGGCACCTGGCGCAGCAGCTCCGCCGCGAAAGCGTTGTTGAGCGCGAGATAGCCATGCTCCCAGGCCCGCATCACGGTTGCGTCGATGACCGGTCGCTCGGGCAGGTTCCACATCTGGTGCTGTAGAAACCAGAGCAGCGGATTGGCGATTACGTTGTAGGCGGCCTCGTACACGCTCCGCTCCACCCCCACGAAACGGAGGCGGAGGGCTGGATCGTCGAGTGCATCGTCGATCAGCTTCGGCTTCGCCACGGCGCGGCGGTCACCCTCGCTCATCGGGGCGGCGACCCAGGTGAGCGGCACATGGCGGCCTACCTGCCCCAGCGCCGTCACCAGGCCGCCAGCGCCACGACGCGGCCGCAGCGACCCGTTGGCCGCCAGCCCGAACGTGACAGGACCTCGATTCGTGGCGATCACCAGGCGCCGGCTGCCGAGCAGCACTTCGGCAGCGGTCGCGAGGCCGTCTTCGCGGCTCTCCTGTCCCGGCTCCTGTCGCGGGACCACGGCTAGAAGAGGCTGGCCGCCGAGGTCCTCAACAGGTCGAGGATCGGGGCCGGGAAGATGCCGAGCACGAGGACGCCGACGATGCTGAGCCCGAGCCCGATGCTGCCGAAGGGCGAGCTTTCGATCGGCGCGGGGTCGGCCTCGGGGTCTCGCATATACATGTAGACGATGACGCGGAGGTAGTAGAAGGCCGCCAGCGCCGCGTTCAGGACGATGATCACCGCCAGCCACGTGAGGCCGGCGTCGACGCTGGCAAGCAGGATGTAGAGCTTGGCGAAGAATCCGACGGTGGGCGGGATGCCGGTCAGAGAGAGGAGCAGGATGGCCATCGCCGCGGCCTGCACCGGGGCGCGCCCGGCCAGGCCGGCGAACGAGGCGAGTCCGCCGTAGCGCTGCGTGTCGCGCTGCAGCATGCCGACCACCGCAAAGGCAGCGATGTTCATGACTGCATAGCCCAGCACGTAGAACAGGATCGCCTCGATGCCCTGCGCCTGCGCCGCACGACCCGGAGCATTGGCGAACGCCGCCAGGCCGGCCATGATGTAGCCCGTGTGCGCGATCGAGCTGTAGGCGAGCATCCGTTTCACGTTGACCTGCGCGAGGGCCACGATGTTCCCACCGGTCATCGTCAGCACCGCCAACACGGCGAAGACCCCCAGCCAGTCGGCCCGGATCGGACCGAGCCCGTCAACGAAGACGCGAATCAGCAGAGCGAAGGCGCCCAGCTTCGGCC
>JALYSK010000129.1 GCA_030854805.1 Chloroflexota bacterium
CTCTGGGTAGTGCCCACCCCCGGTCGCGCGCCGTGCGACTGACTGCCCGCACAGAGAGAAACGGATGCGCATCGCACAGGTCGCTCCCCTGTATGAGAGCGTCCCGCCGCGCTACTACGGCGGAACGGAACGGGTCGTCTGGGCCCTCACCGAGGAGCTGGTTCGGCTGGGGCATGACGTGACGCTCTATGCCAGCGCCGACTCGCTGACCTCTGCGCGGCTTGTCTCAGGGCCGCCGCAGGCCCTCCGTCTTGTCGCTTCTCATGACGCCCTCGCGCACCACGTCCTCCAGCTGGAACAGCTGATGCGCGAGATCCAGCTCTACGACGTCGTCCATTTCCATACCGAGCACATCCAATACCTCATGGCGCGGCGCATGACGACGCCGAGCGTCACAACGCTCCACGGGCGGCTCGATAGCCAGGACCTCGTGCCGCTCTTCCGCGAGTTCGCGGAGATGCCGGTCGTCTCGATCTCGAACGCCCAGCGGGAGCCGCTCCCCTGGCTGAACTGGCTGGGTACGATCCTCCACGGCCTGCCCGCCAGCGAGTTCCGCCTGCACGAGCAGCCCGGGGGCTACCTCGCCTTCATGGGGCGGATCTCGCCGGAGAAGCGCGTCGACCGCGCAATCCGCATCGCGCAGCGGGTCGGCATGCCGCTGAGGATCGCCGCCAAAATCGATCCGTTCGATGGCGACTACTTCGAATCGCTGGCGCCGCTCTTCGCCGATCCGCTGGTCGATTTCCTCGGCGAGATCGGCCAGTCGCAGAAGAATGACTTCCTGGGCAACGCATCCGCTCTCCTCTTCCCGATCGACTGGCCGGAACCGTTTGGGCTGGTGATGATCGAGGCCATGGCGTGCGGGACGCCGGTCATCGCCTATCGGGATGGATCGGTCCCTGAGGTCATCGACGATGGGGTAACCGGTTTCGTGGTTGACGATCTGGATGCGGCGGTTGAGGCGGTCGGCAGGCTGGGCGACCTCTCGCGCGCGAGGGTGCGGCAGGTCTTCGAGAGTCGCTTCAGCGCGGAGCGGATGGCGCACGACTACCTGGCGGTCTATGAGCAGCTGGTGCGCGAGAGCGACGACGGCGCGATTCCGGGAGCATCGGTCATTCGGAGCGTGGCAGACTCAACCCATGAGTCTCCAGCCCGAGCCGGAGCGCCTGGTCACCCGGACGCCTGAGGAGCCGCCAGCAGAGGTCGTCGAGATCGGCGATCGCTACTACGTCCTCGCCGCCTCGTCCGCGGCGGATCATCTCGATCGCGTCCTCAAGCACGGCGAATCTTTTGCCGTGTTCGACCAGTACGGCGACATCCGGCCCGTCCACGCTTCGGACGAGGGGATCTATCACGAGGGGACGCGCTTCCTCTCCGGGCTCCAGATGCGGCTGGCCGGACAGCGGCCGCTGCTCCTGAGCTCCACCGCCAAGCGGGATAACTCGCGCGTCGCGGTCGACCTCACCAATCCGGACATCGGGACCGAGCAAGGTGGCCGAATCGGTCATGGCTCCGTCTACGTGGCGCGGACCAAGGTCCTGTGGGACGGGCAGTGCCAGGAGCGGCTGGTCGCCCGCAACTTCGCGCTGTCGCCGATCGAGATTCCGCTCACGCTCCGCTTTGCGGCGGATTTCGTCGATATCTTCGAGGTGCGCGGGATGCAGCGCCCGGAGCACGGCAAAATGCTGGAGCCGGTGATCGGCAAGGACCACATCGTGCTGGGTTACGAGGGCCTCGACGGCGTGGTGCGACGAACCCGGCTCGTCTTCTCGGAGAGCCCGCTCGAGATCAGCGAGCAGAGCGTGACCTTTCTGATCTCTCTCGACCCGCTCGACGCGCTCACCGTGGACGTTTCGATCATCTGCGAGATTGACCGACGGCGCCCGCAACCACTCGGCTTCGACCAGGCACTGAACCTCGCCACCGGCGTGCTGCCCGCGACGCGCGAGCGGAGCTGCCGCGTGAAGGCCTCGAACGAGCTGTTCAACGATTGGGTTGATCGCAGCCTGGCCGATCTGGCGATGATGACCACCGAGACGCCGGAGGGCCCCTTTCCCTACGCCGGGGTGCCGTGGTTCAGCACCCCGTTCGGTCGCGATTCGCTTGTCACCGCCCTCGAGTGCCTATGGCTGCAGCCGGAGCTCGCCCGCGGCGTGCTCCGCTTCCTGGCCGCCAACCAGGCCGATGAGCTCGACCCTCTGCGTGACGCTGAACCCGGCAAGATCCTCCACGAGATGCGCCAGGGCGAAATGGCCGCCTTAGGCGAGATACCCTTCGGCCGCTATTACGGCAGCGCCGATGCGACGCCCCTGTTCGTAATGCTCGCTGCCGCGCACTACCGCAACACCGGTGACCGTGAGCTGGTCAAGGAGCTCTGGCCGAATATCCGGCGGGCCCTCGACTGGATCGACCGTTACGGCGACATCGACGGGGACGGCTTCGTCGAGTACCAGCGCCAGTCGGCGAGCGGACTCTCCAACCAGGGCTGGAAGGACTCGGTCGACTCCGTCTTCCATGCCGACGGCACGATCCCGCGCGGGCCCATCGCCCTGTGCGAGGTGCAGGGCTACGTATTTGCCGCAAAGCGGGGAGCCGCCGAGATGGCACTCGTCATCGGCGATACCGACCTGGCCGATACGCTCCTGGACGAGGCCGACCAGTTGCAGGATGCCTTCGAGGAGGAGTTCTGGTCCGATGAGCTGGGCACCTACGCCATCGCCCTGGACGGCAACAAGCGGCCGTGCCTGATTCGCTCGTCGAACGTCGGCCACTGCCTCTTTACGGGCATCGTCAAAGCGCCTCACGCGCGACAGGCGGCCGATGCGCTGATGGCCGAGAACTCGTTCTCCGGCTGGGGCGTCCGCACGGTCCCGAGCGGGCAGATCCGATACAACCCGATGTCCTACCACGACGGATCGGTATGGCCGCACGACAACGCGCTGATCGCGGCCGGGTTGGCCCGATACGGGATGCAGGAGCATGCGATCCAGATCCTCGCCGGCATGTTCGACGCGAGCATCCACGTCGACCTCGCCCGGCTCCCCGAGCTCTTCTGCGGCTTCTCGCGCCGCGTCGGTGAGGGGCCGACCCTCTACCCGGTCGCCTGCTCCCCGCAGGCGTGGGCGTCGGCCGCGGTCTTCATGCTGCTCCAGGCTTGCCTGGGGCTAGAAATCGACGGGGTGCGCGGGCGGGTGACGCTGGCTCACGCCCGACTACCCGCCTTCGTCGACGATCTCCAGCTGCACCGCCTCCGTGTGGGCGATGGCAGCGTGGACCTACTGCTTACTCGCCAGGAGGGGAGCGTCGGCGTCAACGTGCTGCACCGAGACGGATCGGTCGAGGTCGCGGCTACACTCCGCTAGCTCACGCCTCTCGGAGGAGCGCAAATACAAGCTCATTTGCCACGGCTGTGTCTATTGCGTCTCGACGCCGACTACCACTAGATCGATGCCATCAGTCGACGTCGATGGGACTCGCCTTGCCTACGATGAGACCGGTGCTGGGCCTCCGCTCGTCCTCGCGCACGCGGCCATCGCGGATCGGCGCATGTGGGAACCGGTGGTTCCGCTCCTTGCCGGTGCCTTTCGCGTCATCTGCTACGACGCCCGCGGCTTCGGCGACTCGCACGCGGCCGATGGCACGTTCGCGCATTGGCGCGACCTGGCCGGTTTCCTGCGGGCGCTCGACGCAGCGCCTGCACGGCTGATTGGCGTCTCGATGGGCGGTGCTACCGTCCTCGGCCTCGCCGCTGAAGAGCCGACCATGGTCGACCGGATCGTGGTGGTGGCGCCAGGGATCGGCGTCTCGGAGCCGTCGCCGGCCATGATCGCGTTCTGGGACGCGGAGGACGCTGCGCTCGAGCGAGGCGACCTCGGCGAGGCGTCCGAGGTCAACGTCCGGATGTGGCTGGATGGACCGATGCGAACCTCCTCTGAGGTCGACCCCGCGGTCCGCTCCCTCGTCTTCGATATGCAGCGGCGAGCGTTCGAGATTGCGAATCCGGCCTCCGTCGAGGAGCGCCCTGCCGAGCCACTCCGCCCGCGCCTTTCCTCGATCGCCGCGCCGATGCTCGTGATGATCGGCGAGCTCGATCAGCCGGACTCGCGCGCGGTGAGCCAGGAAGTCGCCGCGGGAGCCGCCGATGCCCGATTCGTGTCAATGCCCGGCGTCGCCCATCTCCCGCCGCTCGAAGCTCCCGAGGCTTTCGTCGAGCTCGTCCGGCCGTTTCTGGAGGGCTGATCTCCTCCGCCTGACCTGGCAACGGCGCGCGGACTCTCGATCAGGGCCCCCAAACTCGGATGCGTGCGACGACCTTGAAGTCGAATTGGTTGTCGGCGATTGGCACGATCTTCGGCGCATAGACCAGATACACCGCCTTGCCGGCGGCGGAGGGCGGGATTGGGACGCCGATGTCGCCGCTCAGCCCGGCCGCGTGGCCCGCGGGCGCATCCCTCAGGAAATCCGGACCGCTGACCAATGGCGGGAAGAGAAGCGGAGCGCCGTCCACGTCGAGCTCGCCGTCGACCCAGAACTGCCAATCAAAGTTTCCAAAGCCGCTGTCGGACGCTCGCGCCGGCGTGTAAGCGACATGCACCTCGACCACGGTCGTCGCGCCGCCAGCGTGGACGGCCTGTTGGCGTTCGTCAGCCCGGATGGGACGCTCACCGCCGCGAGTGAGCGTGATGGTTCCGTAGCGCCCGCTCCGGTCGATCGCCGCCAGGATCACCGTGTCACCGGGATGCGTCAGGGTTTGCTCCGTTGCACTTGAGCTCGGCTGCGGGGTTGACGGCTTCGCACCGGAGATTGCGAGGTAAACGACGAGGCCGGCGATCGCGAGGGCCGCGGCAAGGGCCAGCACGATCGCCACGGGCTGGTATCGACGGAGGTTCACGGCGCCACCTCGACGGGTGCCGCCGCCGGCGCCGGAAGGCGCCGAAGCTGGGCGATCATGATCGCCGTCACGATGAGCGCCCCTCCCAGCAGCTGCAGTACCGAGAGCTCCTGGCCGAGCAGCAGCCAGGCGAGGCCGGAGGCAAAGACCGGCTCCGTGGAAGACGCGATCGCCGCCACTGCGGCGGAGATGACCCGCAGCGCAGCGACCGCCAGGAGGAAGGGGATCAGCGTTCCCAGCAGTCCCACACCCAGGACGCGGAGGCTCACCTGGGGATCGGTCAGGCGCTCGACCGGCCAGTCCCACCACGGCAGCGCAACGCTCCAGATCACGGCAGCGACCACGAAACCGATGAAGAGCGAGGTGGCCGGATGTGTGCCGCGTCGACCGGCGGCCTCGGCGCTCACAAGGTATGTGCCGTAGGTGATGGCCGCGGCGATCCCGGCCGCCAGGCCTATGCCGTTGACGCTCGCCAGTCCTGCGTACGCGCCGCTCACCAGGACGGCGCCGATCAGGGTCAGCCCTGCTGCCACCCAGGCGAGCACACCGGGAGCCTCACGCGCCACCAGGGCTGTACCGACCAGCACGAGCACCGGAGCGGTGTACTGCAGCGAGATGGCGACGCCGACATCGAGCAGGTCGATCGCCAGGTAGTACGAGAAGTTGACGGCCACGATCGCGAGCCCGAAGACGAAGAGGGCGGGTCGCACCGAGCGCGGCGGCCGCAGCAGGTCGCGACGGCGCAGGAGCAGGTAGGCGGCGAGCGGGACCAGGGCCACCACGACCCGCGACTCCGCCATCCGCTCGGGGCTCAAGCCGCGTTCGAAGGCGCCCTTGGCGATGACCGCCGAGAGGCCCCAGCAGAAGGCAGCAACCACGCAGGCGAGCGTCGCCAGGATCACGGCGCGGGGCGGGGGACTGGAGTGCATCGGCCCGAGGCTAGCAGCCCACCTCGGTCACCTGTCGGCCGGACTAGAGCAGCACGATTCCATCCGCCCCTGGATCGTGACCATGTGTGATTGCCGTCATCACGGCACGAGTGTTCCTCGGGAACGCGCGATGGAGAGCATCGGCCGTGGCCAGGATCTCTCGATTGCGGCGCGACCCGCGGACCAGCAGGATGACCCGCTGCAGCTGGCCATCGCGCTGCTTCTTTCGGATGTCGCGTTCGAGTGCCTGCAGGTCATCGAGGACGGTCTCGGCTTCGACGCCGGTTCGCTTCGGCAGACCAGTGAGGAGTAGATCGACGGCTCGCAGATCGCCAGGGATCGGGACCGCCCACTCGCGTATGCGACCCACGCTGGGCGGGAGACGCACCTCGAACTCCTCGAGGAGCTTGAGGTGTCCGCGGTCGCGGAGCGGAGACCCGGCTGGGTACACCCTTGCCCAGAGCTCAAGCCCCACCACGCTCATTAACGTCGCGGCGTGAACCACCGTTAACCATGGCGCTTCATCTCGCTCAATGCGCCCGACCTCCGTCTTGGAGAGCCCGATGGCGGCTCCCAGTGCATGCTGGCTGATTCCGGCGGCGCGACGCCCTGCGCGGATCTCTTGGCCTAGGGAGCGAATGATTCCCCGACCACGGTGCCTGCCGCGGTCTACGAGACGCTCGCTGACGGGCATTTGACTGAGGATGAAGTCGCGGCCTTACCGGTCAGTTAGCTGGGGGTTTGCCCGTCCCGCGGGCCAACTCTCGACGAAGCAGGCCGAGAAGGCGATTTCCGCCGTCCCACGGCCCGCGGGACGGTCGGAATGCGATGGAGCTTAGTGTCCTTGGCGAGTTGGCCCGTGGGGCGGTCCGACTGGGCCGGAGACGGGCGACGCTCGGCCAACGGCCGTCGCCGCGGCTACTCGCCTGGGAGCATTCCCCGCAACCGCAGAAAGGCTTCGTTCGACGGCTCGCGGCCCAGGAAGGCGCGCACCAGGTCATCGGCGGAGCGCGAGCCATTCGGCTCAAGGATTTCTCGGCGGTAATCGGCTCCGACGATGGGTGAGAGTACCCCTTCGTGGGCGAATCGGCCGAACATGTCATCGCCGATCACCTCGGACCACACGTATCCGTAATACCCCGCGTCATAGCCGCCCATCACGTGTGCGAAGCCGGAGAGCATGAAGGTGCCCTCGGGATACGGCATCCGCGTTACCGAGTAGGCGGAGCGCGTCACCTCGTCGAGGTCTGGCGAGGCGTCGCCGGCATGGAGCCCGAGGTCGAGTGCCCCGTAGAAGGCCTGGGTGGCGGTCTTGATTCCCACATTCAACATACGGGCGCCGACCAGCCGTTCGGCGAGCTCCGCCGGCATCGGCTCAGCGGTCCGGTAGTGCCGCGCAAACCTGCGCAGGACCGATGCGTCCCAGATCCAGTGCTGCATGATCTGGGACGGCGCCTCCACGAAGTCCCACTCGGTCTCGGCACCCGAGAACCGGGCGAACTCCGCGCGAGTGAGGCTCATGTGCAGGATGTGGCCGAACTCGTGGAAGAGAGTCTCGACCTCGCGGTGGGTCAGGAGCGAGGGACGATCACCGGAGGGTGGCGTGAAGTTGGCGACGATCGCACTCACCGGGCGCTCGTACTCGCCATCGGTCCGCCGATGCCCAAGGACAAGCGGGTACGCTGCGGCGTGCCCGAACTTGCCCTCACGCGGAAAGAGATCGGCATAGAAGTGGGCGATCAGGTCTCCACTGGCGGCGTCATGAATCTCGTAGAGGCTGACCGATGGGTGCCAGGCACCTGTCTCCTCCACCTGCCTATAGGTAAGCCCCAGCACCTCGCCGGTGATCGCGAAAAGGCCGTCTATGACGGCGTCGAGCGGCAGGTACTCGCTCACCAGCGACTGCGCGACGCCCCTTCGGCGGCGTGCCTGGTCGTCGTAGTAACGCCAGTCCCAGACCTCCAGCTGCCCATCCTGGCCATCTGCCTTCATTGCTGATGCGAGGGTCTCGACCTCGCGCTCCGTGGCGGCGGCGACCATAGGAACCAGCTCTCCGTAGAAGTCGGCCACGCGTTGCGGCTCGCCGGCCATCTTGAGCTCCATGCTGTAGTGCGCCCAGGTGGGATGGCCCAGCAGCTCGGCGATCCGCTGGCGGAGGCCAAGTGCCTCGGCGAGGAGAGGCCGGTTGGCCTCGACGCTGCGGTTCCAATGCTTACGGAAGAGCTGCTCGCGCAGCGACCGGTCCCACGCCTGCTCGAGGAATGGGTTCAGCTCTGGATAGTCGAGGCTGACCCGATACGTCCCTTCGCGCACGCCCGGCGAGAGCCGCTCTACGTAGTCGTCGGGCAGGCCGGCGAGCTGTTCGCGCGTGACGTCGATCTGATCGCGGTACTCGTTGATGTTGCGCTGGAATGCGACCTCGAGCTCGACCAGCCGGTTGCGGAGACCCTCGAGCTCTGCGCGTTCCTCGGGGCCGAGCTCCTGTCCTGCCCGGCGAAAGTCGCGCAGCCAGAAGTCGAGCAGGCGACGACGCTCGCCGTCGAGAGCGGCGGCCTCATCGGTGTCCGCGAAAGCGCGCGCCGCTCGATAAAGGTCCTCCCGGAAGGCGACCCCCACCCGCCACTTGTTGATCCGCTCCTCGGCGTCTTGGCCGGCGTCGCGGACAGCCGGATCGGTATGAACCTGGGCCATGAATGCGCCGCGCCCATAGCCAACCGCCACCGCACCCAGTGCCAGCTCCAGCGGGAGCAACGTCGACTCGAAGGATGGCGCTGCGCCGGCGGCGGACGCGAGCAGGGAGTCGGCCGCCGCAAGGGCGGCATCGGTCTCCGATGCGACCGACGCAGCCGTGACCGAGGCGAAGTCGTACAGCACGCCGCGATGGTAGCGGGCTACGCGGTCTGTCGCAGCCAGGCGCCCCTGATGCGCGCGGAGCGCATGATCTGAGGTCAAGCCCTTCGGAAAGGTGCGGGCGAGACCGGGGGCGCGCATCGTCAAATGAGGTCAGATGCCTCAAACCGCGCGGCAGGCCATCAGCCCTGGACACTGCGCTTCGGTTGCGTCATCGCCCGCACCAGCCCCCAGTATGCGCCCATCCACAAGCGCCACGGCTAGTTCGGCAGCTTCCCGCCGTCCTGGCCGCCACCGCCTCCGCGCCGCAGGAAGCGCTCGATGTCCGAGATCAGCTCGTCGCCCGTCGGCAGCTGCGCCTCGTCCGCCATCTGCTCGAGTCGCTCGACATGCGCCTTGGTCGTCTCGTCGCCGGAGGTGGCCGCATCGAGCAGAGTGCGGGTCTCGAGCGCCTTCATGGGCAGCTCGCCAAGCGGGAGGTCGACGCCCAGGTACAGGCCGACGTGCCGCAGTAGCTCGATCGATGCCCCCGGATAGGGGGTCGAGACATAGTGCGGGATCTGGGCAAAGAAGCCGAGGGTCGCCACGCCGGAGCGCGAGACCGCAAGCTCAAGGACCGATAGGGCCGCCGACGGGACCCGGAGATGGCCCTTCGGGCCCATGACCACGCCCTCGGGCAGGAGGCCCGACACGGATGCTGTGCCCAGGACGGGAACCGGCCGGGTATGCGCAACGGCGGCGGGAATCGCCCCCAAGCTCACCCAGCTCGTCACTCCGAGCTGCTTGACGAGTATTACGAGGTCGGCGCTGAGCTGCTGCCAACGGTAGTCGGGCTCGGCGCCGGTCAGGATCAGCAGGTCGCGATCCCCGACGCTCGTCGCCACCAGCTGAAGCTCGGGCCAGTCCAGGTTGCGCAGTGAGCCGTCGACCACGTCGAGGATCGGCCGGCGCGCACGGTAGTCGAAGAGCCGATCGCCGTCGAAGGTCGCCAGCGGCCGGCTCTCCGCGGCGAGCTGGGCGACCGCGAGCGTGGCCGCCGAACCGGCGTCGATCCAGCCGTCGAGCGCCGCGACCAGGACCGGAGCGCTGAGCTTGCCCGCATCGTCGAGTTCGTACAGAGGCATGCACAAAGCATACGGCCAAGCTCGCCTTGCGGCTCATCGAGCTGCGATCCCGCTCACCCGTTTGCCGCTGCTGGCACGTAACGGCCACTGGATTGCCGAATTTGCCAGCCACGGCATGGGTCGGACAAGAAAGGGCCGATACAGTGGCTGGATGATGCCACCGCGGGCAAGAACGGCCATCGGATGGCCGATAGTCGCCAGCACCAGCAAACCGTCACGCTCAGCTGCCCTGGCGACGGCGAGCCAACCACGGACAAGGAGCGGTCAGCGGCTCGGCGATCAGTCTGGGCTGTCCCACTATCTCGCCTACCGATGAGGTTCGAGGCTCGCCCGAGTCTGATGTATAAGCGCCTGGTAAGAGAACCACGGCCAGCATGTACCGGAGGAGACAACATGAACCTGAATAGCATCCTGATTGGATCGGAGGATCCGCAGCGCTTGGCGGACTACTACACGAAGCTCTTGGGCGAGCCCGCCTGGAACCAGGGCGGCTATATCGGCTGGCTGATCGGCTCAGGGGCCATCACGGTCGGGCCGCACGACCAGGTGACCGGCACGAACGCCCAGCCGGGCAGGATCATCTGGAACATCGAGAGCGCCGACGTGAAGGGCGACTTCGAGCGGTTCAAGGCGGCCGGCGCGAAGGTCGTCAAGGATCCGTACAACCCCGGCGAGCCATCCGACGAGGGCGGCCTGATCGCCACCTTTGCCGACCCGGACGAAAACTACTTCCAACTGATGAGCCCGATGCAACCGGATCAGCCTGCCTGATAGCTTAGCCAGCCTGGAGGGCCAGCAGGCACGCCCTGATGGCCCGCTCCGGCAGGGCGATCCGGGCCGCGGGGTTTATCCACACTCTCGCCCGCGCGTCGCCTACCGCCCCCTCGCACCACACCAGCACCCCGCCAAGCCGCTGATATCGCTGGTGGAACGCACGTGTCCCTTCGAAGCCTCGAGCGGCAAAGAACGCGTCCTCCTTCGCGTCGGCCCTCGCCCGTAGCCCGCGTGTCACGGCGGCAACGTCGAGCGCCTCCGCGCTATCGCCATCGATCGCGATGAGCAGCGCGTTCGGCACGCTCGGCGGCATTTGACGCAGCTTCGCCAGCAGCGGCCCACCGTAGCCCGGAGTGTCCGGCACTCGGCGCTGCCTCGTTACCTCCAGGTTGAAGCTCCGCTCGCCCCGGAATGTGACGGTGAAGTCCGGCCCGATCCGGCGCGACCCGTAGGCCTCAAACGCCAGCTCGATCCGCCGGTCAGCCAGCAGCAGATGCGCAGCCCGCAGCTCCGCCCGCACGTCCCGCTGCGCCTCGGCGTCCGTCGCACTGCGCAGCTTCTTCCGGATCTTGTCGCGGTGTGCCTCCGCGAACGCACGGAACCGCGCCGAGCCGGCCAGCCACCCCGCGATCTCTTCGGCAATCGAATCCCCGCGCACGCCATCGAACAGATAGTGCGCGAGGCGCTCGACCGTGCTCGCGGGAGCCGCAGCGCGCGCCATGCCCGGTGGCCTAGGTGACCGCGTCGGTGGGGCGGTCCGGAAGGTCCAGTCGGACGAGCAGACGGGGGAGGCCGCCGCTCTTTGCGTCGGTGACGAGCACTCGGCGGAACCCGGCCGCGTCGAACATCGAGGCGATGCCGACGAAACCCGCGCCGACCTCAACGCGGTCTCCGCCCGGATCGATCGGATAGGCCTCGACGCCGGGGGCCCCAGCGTGCCGCGCCGCCTCGACGACGCCGGCGAGCAGGGCGGTGGCGATTCCTCGCCGCCGGTAGCCGGGACGGATGCGGAAGCAGCCGATCGACCAGACCGGCAGGTCGTCCAGCGCCGGGATGGTTCGCGAATGCTGGAGGCGGGGAGTGTCGGTCCGAATGCTCACCCCGACCCAACCGACGGCCACGCCGTCGAGATACGCGACGTAGCCGGGTGCCGGTGGCCCGTTCCGCATCTGCTCCCGCAGGAGCTGCGGTCGCGACTTGCCCCCCGACAGGGCCTTGGCATCGGCGCCACGCCATGCCTGGCACCAGCAACCCTGCTCGCCAGTCCCATCCAGCACCGCGCTCACGTCGGACCAGCGGTCGACGGTGGCCGGCACGATCTCGGGAGTGGCGACCTCGGTCATGGCGCATACCCTATCAACCGATGACGAGATGGGTCTGCGAGAGTGGTCGTCTGACTGGCCACGCGCGCGGCAAGCTGGTCGGACCGATGATTTTTCGGGGTGCGTCACAGGCTTGCCAGCATGAGAAGGAGCCACTGAACGATGCACGACGCGATTCCGGGGTTCGAAGGCAGCGTGATCGGTCCTGGCGACAACGGCTATGACAGACATCGCGAGGTGTGGAACGCGATCGTCGACCGCCGGCCGGCGCTGATCGCCCGCTGCTCGAGCGCGCCTGACGTCGCAGCGGCGATCGGCTACGCCAGGACGCGCGACCTCGAGATCGGCGTGAAGTGCGGCGGGCACAGCGTGCTCGGCCTGTCGGTACCCCAGGACGGGCTCATGATCGACCTCACGCCGATGGATGCCGTGCAGGTCGACCCGGACGCGCGGCGGGCCGTCGTGGGCGGTGGCGCCCTGCTCCGGTTCCTGGATCGTGCGGCACAAGCACACGGCCTGGCGACGACCGCCGGCAATGTGTCGCACACCGGCGTCGGAGGGCTCACCCTCGGGGGCGGGATGGGATGGCTGGCCCGGCAGGCCGGGCTGGCCTGCGACAACGTCGAGGCTTACACGGTCGTGACGGCCGATGGCGAGACCATTCGCGCCACGGCGACGAACCACGCCGACCTGTTCTGGGGGCTGCGCGGAGGCGGCGGCAATTTCGGGGTGGTGACCGAATTCGAGTTTCGCCTCCATCCGGTGGCTGGCCACGCGCTGGCGGTGGAGCTCACTCTCGAGGCGGAACTTGCTGCGGAGCCGATGCGACGCTGGCGAGACCTGCTCACAGAAGCACCGCGGGCGGCATCGCTTACGGCCGACGCGGTGACCGTCGACGGACGACCGGTGGTCGCCATCGGCTATGTCTGGGTCGGCAACCCGGATGAGGCACTCGCCTATCTGCCGACGATGCGCAGCATCGGGACCCCGAGCGACGAATCGGTGCGCACGATGAGCTACCTCGAGCTCCAGAGCAGCGGCGACGCCGCGCATCACCACGGGCTACGGCGCTACGCGACCGGGCACTACCTGACCGAGCTCTCCGATGCGGCAATCGATGCGTTCCTGACCCGCGGCGTTACCGCTGTCGATGGGGTCGACTGGAGCCGCGTGGCTCCGGGTGGCTTTCAGGCGTATGGCTGTGCCATAGCTGAAGTCTCGAACGAGGACTCGGCTTTCAGCCACCGCGATGCGCTGGTCGAGTTCTTCGGGGGCCACACCTGGGCCGATGCGGCCGAGGACGAGGAACGGATGGCATCGGCTCGCGCGTTCGGCGCAGTGCTCGAGCCATTCGCGAGCGGCGTCTACGTCAACGCGCTGTTCGAGACCGGCGAGGCCGGTGTGAGGCGGGCGTACGGGGACGCGAAGCTCGCTCGCCTGGCAGCCCTGAAGCGCCGCTACGACCCGGAGAACGTCTTCCACCTCAACCAGAACATCGCACCAGCGCCGTAGGGCCGGCTTCCCGCAGGCGGAGTCAACGCGTGTGGCTACCGCGCCATGTAGCCCTGGTAGATCACTCCAGAGTCGAACGTCCGGGTCTCGGCCAGCCGGAGGCGGATCGGGCTCTCGAGCTTCGGGAAGAACGGCGTGCCTGCCCCGAGGATGACCGGGTGCACGAGCAGCCGATACTCGTCGACCAGACCGCGCCGGATGAACGCCGAGGCCAGGGTCGGGCCACCGACGTCGAGATCCCCGTCGAATTCGGTCCTGAGCTGTGCGAGCTCCTCGCCGACGTCGCCGGTCACGAGCCGGCTGTTCCAATCGACGGTGGTGAGTGTGGACGAGAAGACGACCTTTGGCATCGGCTTCCAGATTCGGGCAAAGTCAATCATCGCGCTGGTTGCCGACGGATCGGACTCCGCGGTCGGCCAGTACCCGGCCATCAGCTCGTACATGCGTCGCCCGTAGAGCGACGCGTCCACCTCGCGAGCTCGATCGTTGAACCAGGTGTGAAGCTCTTCGTCGACGGTCGCCCAGTCGAGGCTGTGGTCGGGCGTCTCGATGTAGCCGTCGAGCGACACATTCATCGAGTAGATCAGCTTACCCATTGGCGGCTCCGTCGTCTTTCTGCGCCCGCTAGTGCGCGATCTCCATGGTGATGACGACTTTCCCCCTGGCGTGCCCTGAGTCCAGGTACCTGAGCGCGTTCGGGACCTCGCGCAACGGGTAGCGGCGGTCGATGACGGGTGCGATCTTGCCGTCCGCGACGAGCTTCTCGAGCGCGTCCACGTCCTCCCGCCTGAACGGCTTCCACCAGGTCATGATCGCGACCGTCTGCTTCCCAGACCATGAGATGAGCGGGCCCATCACCAGCGCCTGGAGCATCCGGGGGATCGTGCCTCCGACGACAACGTAGACGCCGGTCGGACTCAGCGCCCGCCTCCAGGCGCGGATCGAGTCTTTGCCGGCGATGTCCAGGATCCAGTCGTAGCGT
>JALYSK010000051.1 GCA_030854805.1 Chloroflexota bacterium
CCGGGCAATGGAGGGCCACCCGGGCCATGCTCGAGGCCCGCATCTATCACACGGCTACGCTGCTCCCTGACGGAACGGTCTTGGTGGCAGGCGGCGCGAGCGGCGTGGTCGATCCAGTGGCCTCCGCATCCGCGCAGCTGTACGACCCGGGCACCGGCTCCTGGACTGCCACCGCCGGGATGATCGAGGCCCGCCGCAGTCACACGGCCACGCTGATGCGCGATGGCAAGGTGCTCGTGGCGGGCGGCAGCGGTCTACTGGCCTCCGCGGAGCTGTACGAACCCGGCAGCGGGACCTGAGAGGCGCGGGCACCAGATACGACCTTCCTCCATTGGCGACACGAGCTCCGCGCCATTGCCCATCGTTGCAGCCTGTGCGTCCTCGCCCACTCTGACGGGGGCACCGTCCGCCAGCCCGACGCTGGACACCGCCTTTCCAGTTGGTATCTGACGTACTTCGCCCCCGGATACCGCGACTGGCCACCCTAGCCCGAGGCGTCGCAGTCGGGTTGGGTCGCGGCTGGAGCCGGGGACCAGCGCTACATTGAGCTCCTGCCACCCCGCTGCCCGGACGCTGAGCCGGATCTGGTCGCCTTGACCAAGCTGACCGGGTGGGAGCTGGCCTGCTTGGGCGACCGTCCGCTGACGGTCGTCGGAACATGGGGCTGCCCATACTGCGACGGGACGACGGGCGGAACCCATGAGCCGATGTGGTTGGCGAATCCGCAGAACTTCTCATTCCTGTCGGTCAGGTTCGGGGTGGCCAACCCAATCGTGTTGCGCTTCGCGCCGGAGTCCGGGGCTCCAATTCCCGACGGTGGGAGGATCGATTCTGCGGGTGGGCGGCCACTTCAACGATCCGGCGTCCACCACCTGTGTGATCAGCGGGACGGGGGTACCAGGGAGCGGAATCCCTACCTGGGACCGCCGAGCTGTACTGCCGCGAACAGTTCGTGGTGGATGGCTACGAGATCATCGGAACCGATCCCGACTTCCCTGCCGGTTACTGATTCCGATTGTCGAGCACCTTCCAGCGCCGCAGGCTCGCCCGAATCATCCAACCGACGTGATGGCGTTGGCACTGGTGCGCGCGTCACGCCGTGTAGCGATCTCGGACCGCCGTGGATCCGCCACCGCCGGGTAGACTCGGCGCCATGGCGAACCCGATCACGGCGCCGCGCGGAACCCGAGACCTGCTCCCCGAGGACGGCCCCGTCTGGAACCGCGTGGAGGAGGTGGCGCGCGACCTGTCGCGCCGCTACGCCCTCGACCGCATCGAGACGCCGCTCTTCGAGCGGGTCGAGCTCTTCGCCCGTGGCCTGGGTGAGTCCTCTGATGCGGTCGAGAAGGAGATGTTCCGGGTCAGCGGGGCGCGCGGCAGCGAGGAGGAGCGTGCCGAGTGGGCGCTCCGTCCGGAGCCGACCGCCGGGATCGTTCGGGCCTACGTCGAGCACGGCATGCACGTGCGCCCGGGCCCGCTCCGCCTCTGGATGATCGGGCCGATGTTCCGCTACGCCCGCCCGCAGGCGGGCCGCTACCGAGAGTTTCGGCAGTGGGACGTCGAGGTGATCGGCGATCCGGGACCCATGGTCGACGCCGAGCTCCTCGAGCTCGGCGCGCGCTTTTACCGCGAGCTGGGCCTGACCGATGTGATCGTGCACGTTAACTCGATTGGCGATGCCACCTGCCGGCCCGCTTACCGCGACGCGCTGGTCGACTACTTCGGGGCGCATGAAGACCGCCTGACCGATGACTCCCGCCGCCGCCTCCGCATCAACCCGTTGCGCGTTCTCGACGACAAGGCGCTCGATCCGGAGCTCGCGGCAGGCGCCCCCCGCGCGATTGACCACCTGTGCGACGAATGCCGTGCCCACTTCGATGCGCTTCGCGAGCTCCTCGACGCGCTCGGCGTCAGCCACGTCATCGACCATCGGCTGGTCCGCGGCCTCGACTACTACACCCGAACCAGCTTCGAGTACTACGTCGCTGGGCGCGAGGGGCAGCAGGAGGCGATTGGCGGCGGCGGACGCTACGACGGCCTGGTGGAGCTGCTCGGCGGCCGTCCGACGCCGGGGATCGGCTTCGGGATCGGCCTGGATCGAACCATCCTGGCGCTCCACGAGCGGAGCATCGTGACAGTCGATATGCAACGGCTGGTCGCGATCGTCTCCTCGGAGCCCGACTTCGCCCGGCGCCTCGAGGTCGCCGGCCGGCTGCGCGACGCGGGGCTCGCCGTGCGTCCCGACGGGAGCACCCGCAAGCTCGGCAGGCAGCTCGAGTCCGCCGCCAAGGCCGGCGCGCGCTGGGCGGTCATCCTTGGTGCCGATGACGTGGTCCTGCGCGACCTCGCCAGTGGGGAACAACATCAGCTGTCCGTCGAGGAGCTGCCCGGCGCCCTCCTTCAGTCGGGGTGATTCGGCTCATCCGGTACCATCGCAGGTCCAATGCCGACCTCGTTCCGTACCCATACCTGCGGTGAACTGCGCGCCGACGATGTCGGCGGGCGGGTCACCCTCGCGGGTTGGGTGCATCGGCGCCGCGACCACGGGCATCTGACCTTCTTCGACCTGCGCGACCGCTACGGCATCACCCAGGTTGTGACCTCCGCGGATGCTGAGCCGGCGGCGCACGCGACCGCCCAGGAGGTGCGCAACGAGTGGGTCGTGCAGGTTGAGGGTGTCGTGCGGCATCGGCCTGACGGGACCGTCAACGCAGTGCTCGGGACGGGCGAGATCGAGGTCGCCGTCGATGGCCTGACCGTGCTCAACTCGGCCAAGGTCCCGCCCTTCTACATCAACGAGGAGCAGCCCGGCCTCGACGAGGCGCTGCGGCTGAAGTATCGCTACCTGGACCTGCGCCGGCCGGCCATGCAGGCGCGGCTCATGCTCCGCGCGCGCCTGGCGAGTGCGATGCGGCACGCGCTGGAGGACGAGGGTTTCGTGGATATCGAGACTCCCACCCTCATTCGCAGCACGCCGGAGGGGGCGCGCGACTTCGTGGTCCCCAGCCGACTGCAGCCCGCCCACTTCTACGCGTTGCCGCAGTCGCCGCAGCAGCTGAAGCAGCTGCTGATGGTTGCGGGCTACGACCGTTACTACCAGCTGGCGCGCTGCTACCGCGACGAGGACCAGCGGGTCGATCGCCAGACCGAGTTCACGCAGCTCGATATCGAGATGAGCTACGTCGGCGAGGCGGACGTGATGGCAACCGTCGAGCGCATGGCGATCCGCATCAGCAGCGAGACCCTGCCCGACCGGCCGATCCTGGAGACGCCCTTCCCGCGATTCACCTTCGAGGAGGCGATGTGCCGATTCGGCTCCGACAAGCCGGATATCCGCTTCGGCATGGAGCTGGTCGACCTGTCGTCAGCCCTCGAGGGGGTCGAGTTCCGCGTCTTCGCTGAGCCGATCGCCGCCGGCGGAGCGGTCTTCGCGATCCGCGCTCCGGACTGCGCCGACTACTCGCGCAGGCAGCTCGACGAGCTGACCGATCTTGCCCGGCGCCACGGCGCCGGTGGCCTGGCGCACCTGGCGGTCGAGCCCGACAGCCTCAGTGGCCCGGCCGCCAAGTTCCTGGGCGAGGCAGAGGCTGGGATCCGGTCCGCGACCGCGGCCGAGCCGGGCGACCTGCTCCTCGTCGTGGCCGATGCCGATCGCCGTACGGCCGCAGAGGCGCTCGGCAAGCTGCGCCTGGAGATGGGCGACCGGCTGGGGATGCGCGACTCGCGGGCGCTCGCCTACGTGTGGGTTCATCGCTTCCCGATGTTCACATGGGATCCGGAGGGCGAGCGCTGGGACGCGACCCACAACCCGTTCAGCGCGCCTGTGCCTGAGGAGATCGAGCTCATGGAGAGCGACCCCGGATCGGTCCACGCACAGCAGTACGACCTGGCGCTCAACGGCTGGGAGCTGGGCGGCGGCTCGGTGCGGATTCATCGGCGCGACCTCCTGGAGCGCGCTTTCGCCCTGATGGGCCACACGCTCGAAGGGATGCGCGACCAGTTCGGGGCGCTGCTCGATGCTCTCGAGTACGGGGCTCCACCGCACGGCGGGATCGCCATCGGCCTTGACCGTTGGGCCGCCCTGTTCGCCGACGTCGAGAATATCCGCGAGGTGATGGCCTTCCCGAAGACACAGTCGGGGAGCGACCTGATGATGGGGGCCCCGTCTCCGATCAGCCCCGAGCAGCTCCGCGAGCTGCACCTCCAGGTGGTGCCGCCCGAGAGAGAGTGACCGTGGTTGCCGCCGACCTGCGGCATAATCGAGCCGTGGCGATCTACCTCGATCACGCGGCGACCACGCCCCTGGGGCCCGGGGTCCTCGACGCCATGCTGCCGTACCTGACCGAGCACTGGGGCAACCCGTCGAGCATCTATGCGTCCGCCCGCCGCGCCCGCCAGGGTCTCGACGAGGCGCGCGAGCGGATTGCCGCCACGCTCGACGCCAAGCCGCGCGAGATCGTCTTCACCTCGGGCGGCTCTGAGTCGGTCAATCTCGCCATCAAGGGGGTCGCCTGGGCCGCCAGCGCTCGCGGCCGGCACATCATCACCAGCACCGTCGAGCACAAAGCCGGCATGCACACCTGCCAGGTGCTGGAGCGCTCCGGCTTCGAGGTGACCTACCTGCCGGTCGACCGATACGGCCGGGTCGACCCGGCCGAGGTGGCCGCCGCGATCAACGAACGCACGACGCTGGTGAGCGTCATGTACGCCAACAACGAGGTCGGGACGATTCAGCGGATCGCGGAGATCGGCGCCATCTGCCGCGACCGCAGGGTGCTCTTCCACACCGATGCCATCCAGGCTGCGGCCCATCTGCCGCTGCGCGTCGATCCGCTGCAGGTCGATCTGATGAGCCTGGCGGCGCACAAGGTCTACGGCCCCAAGGGGATCGGCGCCCTCTTCGTGCGGCAGGGGACCGCCATGCTGCCGCAGATCCAGGGCGGATCCCAGGAGCGCCAGCGCCGGGCAGGGACCGAGAACGTTGCCGGAGCGGTCGGCTTCGCGGTCGCCCTCGAGCTGGGGCAGCGCGGCGATGCGCACGAGGCGGCGCTGCGCGATCGCCTGATCGAAGGCCTCAGCGCCCTGCCCGGCGTCGAGCCGACCGGCGATCCGGAGCATCGGCTGCCAAATAACGCCAGCTTCGTCGTCCATGGCGTGGAGGGCGGCGATCTTGTCGCGGCGCTCGACCTGGAGGGGATCGAGGCGAGCACCGGCAGCGCCTGCACGTCGGGCAGCAGCGAGCCGAGCCACGTGCTGCTGGCGATGGGAATCGATCCGCAGCTTGCACACGGCTCGCTGCGCCTCAGCCTTGGGCGCGGGACGACCGCCGACGACATCGAGCGCACGATCGCGGTGATCGGGACCCTCAGCCAGCGGCTGCGTCCGGCAATGGCATCGGTCGAGGGGTGACCCGCGTGGTGGCCGCCATGAGCGGCGGGGTCGACTCGAGCGTCGCCGCGGCCCTGCTGGCCCAGGAGGCGCGCGACTCGGGAGTCGAGGTGGTCGGCGTGTGGATGCGCACCCATCCAGACCGCGGCGAGGGGTTCGAGCACAAGCGCTCGTGCTGCTCGCCCGACGCCGCCGATGATGCGCGACGCGTCGCACAGCTCCTGGGCATCCCCTTCTTTGTGCTGAACGTGGAGCGTGAGTTCGGGGAGCGCGTGATCGATGCCTTCGCCGACGAATACCTGGCCGGCGCCACGCCGAATCCATGCCAGGCCTGCAACCAGTACATCAAGTTCGACGAGCTGCTGCGCCGGGGTCTGGCGGCCTACGGGGCCGATATGGTCGCGACCGGACACTACGCCCGGGTCGAGCTGCGCGACGGTCGATTCGCGCTGCTGCGCGCCGCCGACGCGAACAAGGACCAGACCTATTTCCTGTGGGTCCTGACCCAGGCCCAGCTGGCGCGCACCCGATTTCCGCTGGGCGAGATGACGAAGCCGGCGGTGCGTGGTCTGGCCGAGGAGCTTGGGCTGCCGACCGCGCAGAAGCCCGAGAGCCAGGAGATCTGCTTCGTGCCGCTGGGCGACTACCGCTCGCTCCTCCAGGAGCGGCGTGGCTACGCCGGCGAGCCAGGCCCGATCCTGGACGCCTCCGGCA